>JBJKSV010000499.1:0-4379 GCA_046703605.1 Limisphaerales bacterium | reverse complement strand
GCCCCCTGGACAACAGAAGGCGCTAGCGGCTTTCTTGTTCCATTTACGGGTCGATCAGGATCCGGGATGGCGGGCGGAAATGGCCCGGCGAATTGACGACAAAGACCCCTCGCACTGGACCAGCCTGGAGGATTGGACAAAGGAGTTGGCCGGCCAAGGAAAGGGGTGACTGCGTACCGTGTTTTTATCGCCGCCGAGGTGATCGCAAACCTGCGGACCTGTCCAAAACGCGAGCAGCAAACAATCACGCGGCTGTTTGAGGAGTTGGGCAAGGACCCTTACCGGCCCGGCGACTACGGCGAGGTCGACGCCATTGGGAGACCGATTCAGGTGGTGATCACGGGAAGCCGCGCGGTATGTTACTGGGCTGACCATGCCGTCAAGGAGGTCAAGATTGTGGACTTGAAGCCAGCGGGCTGCTGAATGGGACCAGGCCCCGGGCTAGCGGACCAGCCCCAGAATGCTGCTTCGTGGGATCGGGCCGTAGCTGCGGCTGTCGGTGGAGACTGTTCGATTGTCACCAAACACGATGTACTGGCCCTTGCCACAGCGGAGGTACTGCTGACGGAGCCGGCCATCCGGATAGGTGGGGGTGCGCCGAGCGAGATACGGCTCCAGGAATTTGTGGCCATTGAGATAGACCGGGCCGTTGCGCAGGGAGATTGAGTCGCCAGCCACCCCAATAATCCGCTTCACCGAGTAATGGTGGTCCTGGGGGTCGCGAAAGGCAACGATGTCGCCGCGTCGCGGGTTTCGGATGTGAAGAATCCACAAATTGAGAAGGCAGTGCTCACCGTTGTGAAGGGTCGGCTGCATGCTGTTCCCGACGACCTCGGCGGATTGGACGACAAAGTGACTAATCAAGAAATAGCTCATTGCCGTCGCCGCTATAACGGCAAAACCTTGCAAGAGCTGCCGGCGAAGGGATCCGAGCCGCTCCCAACGCCGGCTGGCGGACGCCCGTGAAGGGTAAGCCGCCGGGCTTCGTGAGTCAATTACCAAGAGTTCCCCGTTCATTCCGCCATAAAGGATCGGCTATAGAAGCCGATTCCACAACAACGGAGATTGCGGAATTTAGGACGGGTCAATTACGGATGGCCCGCGAACATGGTGCAAATCTCGGAGGGGAACGTCTTGCTCACTTGTGCCCGGGCGGCTCAACTCCGCCGTCGGCCACGCTGCTTTCTCTTCGAGGAACAACCTTGGCAATTGCTTCCCGCAGATTCTCCAGCAGAAATGGTTTGCTGATGACATGATCCACCCATCCAGCGGGCTTGTCCTCAGACCTCAGCAACGACTCCGTGTAGGCCGTGATCATCACAATCGGTTGCGCGGGATTCCGTCGCTTCACCGTCGCCGCAAGTTCGTCTCCCTTCATCCCCGGCATCGAGAAATCGGTGATGACCAAGTCAAACTTGTCACGGTCCAACTCGCTCAGGGCCTCCTTGCCGCCGGCCACCGTCACGACCTCATGGCCATCAAAGGCCAGCATCATCCGGACGGCATCCCGGACGAATGGCTCGTCATCCACCACAAGGATGCGGCACCTGGGAAATGCGGAGGCATTCACGTTCATAATCTGACGCCGCCAAGTGTAGCCAAGAAAGAAGCCAACGCCAGCACTTCTTCGAGTCGTTGATGACTTTTCCGATATTGCGGGTTAGATTCCGCTCGTTTAATTCAAAATGAGCTCCAAACCTAAGAATAATGCAGTCGTAGGTATCCTGATGGGCAGTGATTCGGATTGGCCGGTGATGAAAGCCGCCGCCGACGTTAGCGCCGAGTTTGGCATCTCCCACGAGGCGCATGTCATCTCCGCGCACCGCACCCCTCAGGACCTTGCCCGCTTTGCCAGCGGCGCTCACCGTCGCGGTGTGAAGGTCATCATCGCCGGCGCGGGAGGCGCCGCGCACCTGCCCGGCGTCACCGCCGCCTACACGCCTCTGCCGGTTATCGGCGTTCCGATGGCAGGCAAGAACCTTAAAGGACTCGACTCCCTGCTGGCAATCGTGCAGATGCCCGGCGGGGTCCCGGTCGCAACCGTGGCCATCGATGGCGCCCGCAATGCCGCCCTCCTGGCCGTGCAGATCCTCGCTACCAGCGATCCCTTACTCCAAAAGAAGTTCCTCGATTACAAGGTGCGCCTCGCCAACGAATCCAGAGCCAAGAACCGCAATTTGGCTCGCTGAAAACCCAGCTCAGACCGCCACAGCCCGTTCCGCGGCCGGTTCGGCTTGCTCTTTGGCCGGCGGATGGAATAGCAGGGCCAGCGCGATGGCGGCCAGCGTCGCCGCAGCCAATGGAAGTTCAAAGAGCCCGCGGAAATCGACCAGGCCATTGTGTGTAAAAACATCCTGCAAGAGGTACGGACAGATCGAGTTGGCCGCAAGCGCCCCTGCCCCAAGAATCACCACGTTGAACAGGCCCTGGGCGCTGGCCCGCACGTCCTTGGGGAAGTATTCGTCCACGAAAATATAAACCGCGGCGAAGAAAAACGCGTAGCACACCCCGTGAACCAACTGTACCACCACCACGGGAACGACCTGCGGGAAAAAGGCGTAGATAGTAAACCGCAGCGAATGGCCAAGAATGCCCGCCACCATCGTCCAACGCCACCCCAAACGCTTGAGCGTCGCGCCGAGAATCACCATCGTCAGGATCTCCATCACCTGGCAGATGCTCATCACCGGCATCACCCAGTTGCCTTTCATGCCAACACCTCCGGCTGCGGCCGGCGCCACTAGAAATATACCTGTCCAATTGAAGTAGCTGTAGAGGACGGCGGAATCGACAAACGCCACCAGCCACAGGATGAGCACAAAAGGTTGTTTGAGGAGTTTCAATGCTTCGAACCACGCAAAACGGTCGATACCCGCTTCCACCTTCTTAGGCGGCGTGTGGGGCAGGGTCAGACTGTAAGCGGCGAGCAGGAACGAGACTATGCCCGCCACGATAAACGTCCAGCGCGTGGCGTGCTGAAACGCGGTTCCCGTCAGCCCCGAGCCGAGCACCGTACCCAACCAACTGACAAATCCATGCGGGTTGGCGGCGTGAACCTTGGCCCAATCGACAAGGATGAAGGTAAAAGGCCAAGCGGCCAGGACCCACCCAATCGACCCGCCCGCCCGGATCAGGCCGAACTCCTTCTGCGCATCCTTGATGTTGGCGAAGGCTACCGAGTTCGTGATCGAAAGCGTTGGCACGTAAAGCAGGCAATGCACCAGCATCAGACCGAAAAAGAGCCAAAACGATGTCACAAATCCAAGTGCGAAGATCGCCAATCCACCGACAAAATGACTAAACGCCAGGAATCTCTCCGCCGAGAAATGGCGATCGGCATATTGGTTGCTGAAAAACATGCCGATGATGGCCGCCGCCGGAAATGCGTTAAGGATCCAGGACTGTTCTCCCGCGCTGAAGTTGAGGCTCGGCAGGTAGTTGTAGATCAGCGGCAGCCAGCAGCCCCAGATGATATACTCCAACGCCATCATCACGAAGAGTCGAAAACGGATTGCGCGATTCATAGCTCAGTTGCGGGCGAGCATACGCAACCCTGCGGCAACAGGCAAGCCCCCCGCAGCGAAAGGGCTTGATTCGGGCGCGGGTTGACTGGCCCACTACGAAGCGCCTGGTTCGGCAGGGGCCGCGCAGAGTGACAGGCCCTCACTGCCATTGAGTTCAAATGACTTCGGAGCGGATCAGGCTGCTGCCCTCCTCTTTCTCTTGCTCCTGCTCTTGCTCCTGCTCTTGCTCTTGCTCTTGCTCTTGCTCTTGCTCTTGCTCTTGCTCTTGCTCGCCCAGCGTGCCCGACAGAGCGCAGATCGCACCCGAGCGCAAAAACAGGAACTCATGCAACAAATTCGATGTTCTTTTGCAAGATTTCCCCGTCTCGAGCGAACTCAAGTCGGAATGAGAGACAAATACACCGATGGAGCCTGTCAGCACCCGCGCTGCGCAGGCACCCGAATCAACGATCTGAGCGGGTTGGCTGCATGCGCCGGCTTGGCGGTGGCCCTGGCTTTCATTGGGCTAGCCCAGGGGCAGGGAATACCGGAGCCGAGCTTGATCATGTATGGGGTCGTCAGCGACATGTCGGCTGGGGGGAGCCGCGTTAGCTTTGGGACCTTGAACTGGACTTTTCAGCCGCCGGGAGGTGCGGCGCCCATCGTCCTGACCGGAACGCTCACCAATATCAACGACCAGTTCTCCTACGTGCTGACCGTGCCGTGCGAGACGCAGATCCCGAACGCCTCCATTTCGCCGGGCGCCCTCACCCTGAGCGCCCCGCCAACAAGCTACGACCGCTCCAAGGTCACGATCAACGGTGTCGCGGCCTCGTTCGCCGTGCCGGCCCAGACCAACCTGACCCTGGCCTCGAC
>JBJKSV010000498.1:0-12268 GCA_046703605.1 Limisphaerales bacterium | reverse complement strand
CGTGGCCACTTTGCTCGTTTCACCCTGGCCGGCCGCCAACCTCACCAACGGTCTCATCTCTTATTGGCCCCTTGACACCGTCGTCGGCGCCAAGACCCCGGATTTGGTCAGCGGCTACGATATGACTCTGGTCAACATGAGCGCGGCTAACCTCGTCCCAGGCAAATGGGGTCAGGCCATGGGATTCACGAATGAGGACCATACGATCTTAGACCGCATCGACAGCCCCGGCGAAGACCTGCCCATCTACAACAAGCCCAGCTTCACCATCTCGATGTGGGTCAATGGCGCTCCCAACCAAACCGACCGGCGGGTTTGGTCTGAAGGCTCCACCGCCAATAACAATCCTCTCTTCAATCTGGGCACGGACCATAATGGAGCCACGGGCGAACTGGACAGTTACATCCGAACGGATACAGGCGCCACGGGGGATCACCGTTACTCGGTAGGAATTCCCTTCGATTATACCTGGCATAACATCGCTTATGTGCAGCGTGCTCAGGCCACCTCGACCAACGCCGCGTGGTACATCGATGGCGTCTTGGATGCCACAGTGCCGGACCCCGTCTGGCCCTTGACCCTTAATACCACTAGCATTGGTGGCATCCTCCGAAGCAGCCCTTCGTCCTGGTTCAGCGGGCTCATTGACGAGGTCGCCGTGTGGGACCGTCCCCTTTCGCCCGACGAGCTCAAGCTCCTCCAGGTCACTTCAATCACCAACGCTCCCACCCGCGTCCAGCCCCTGGCCTTGAACTCGTTCCAGGCGGACCTGCCGGCCGTTGTGAGCGGCGGTTCGACGGTCTTGCGCTGGAGTGTCAGCAAGGATGCCTCCCAGGTTACGATCACGCCCACCTTGGGCGACGTGACTGCCAAAACGATTGTAGGTGTCGGCACCAACGCTATTGTCCTCACCAACTCCACTACCTACGTGCTCACCCTCCAGCGCGGTACCAGCACCCTGTCCGCCACCACCTCCGTGGCTGTAGTCAGTGGCGTTGCCCCCGGCTGGGCACTGCTCGATAACTTTGACACCTACAACGCCGGGCCCCTCAACCAGGAGCCTTACTGGAAGGATTTGCGTGGCAACTCCGTTCAGATCACCAACCTCGACGCCAACAAGGTCATGACAACGCTCGCATCGGATAGCGACGGCATGCTCGCTCTGCAAACCAATACCCTGCACGAGAACCAGTCCGGCACTCTCTTCTTCCGGATGATCCTTCCCGCGCCCGACACGAATACGCCGGTCCACATCGTTGGCCTGAGCGACATCAACGCGCGTTCCTACAGCGACATCGCTCCAAGTCCGGCCAGCGGCTTCGGCCCTGCGGTTTACCCGACGGTTATGGCCGATCCGGCCTCCGGCACCAACGCCTGGTTCCTGGGCGCTCGCAATGGCCAAGGTTCGTTAATGGATTATACCGCCTCTCCGCTCATTCCTGGCGCGGTCTATGACGTGTGGATCAATATCACCAACGCCCCGATGAACGATCCCATGTATGGCTACATCGCCGATACCTTCTCGGTCTACCTGCAAAAAGAGGGTGACCCAAGCCGCACCTTGGCCTTTGACAACTACATGAGCGACCGCAACCCCTACTATGTGGATGTCATCCTGGGCGGCATGCAACCCGACCTCGATAAGCTCTACGTCGCTGGCAACAACGCCAGCATCAGCGCCATGTTCGACGACTTCTATCTGAGCCACGGCGGCTATAATGCCACCGTCCCGCGCGCATTTGGATACACCGGCACAACCTCCTCGTCGCTTCAGATTCAGTGGGTGGGCAACCAACTCCAGATCAACTGGACGGCCGGCACTCTGCAAGAAGCGACCTCGTTGACCGGCCCGTGGTCGGACGTTCAGGGCGCCGCCGCCCCGTCCTATATGGTCACACCCAGCGGAACGAGCTTGTTCTTCAGAACCCAGCAATAGGCCAGCACGCCCGTTCATCGTTCCCTCCAGCGCGGGCGCTCGCAGGCATACTGTGAGCGCCCGCCCTTACCTCGCGCGCGGCCAAAAAGAGGCTTGCGCGGAGGCACCCCCGGTAGCTAAACTGATGATTGCATCAAACAAAGCTCAAGCCCAAGACGCACATGGAACTCGAAACTTTTGCTCGCCTCCGCTTTGGCCTCGTACCGCAACCTGCCGCAGCCACATCTCGCAACTCACACGAACTCCCACATCGGCGGCACGCTTTCACCCTAATCGAACTGCTGGTTGTCATTGCGATTATCGCGATTCTGGCCGCGATGCTTCTTCCAGCCCTGTCTCGAGCCAAGGAAAAGGCGCAAAGGACGAGATGTCTCAACAACCTGAGACAGATCGCCGTGGGCATGAACGTCTATGCGGCCGACAGCAACGACAAGGTCGTCGAGGCGCGCAAGGAAAACCCCACCGCTCCCGCCGGACCGGGCAACGAACCTATCGTGCAGCTTGCCATTAACCAACTCGAATCGAAACTGGCGGCGAGTGTCGGCCTCATAGTCGGCTCCAACCACAACACCTCCATCTGGACCTGCCCTGAACGACCCACCTTCCCGGATTGGGAACCCGACTACGAGCAATGGTCGATCGGCTACCAATACTTCGGAGGCATTCCCACCTGGCAAAACCCAGCCGGCACCTTCCCATCGCGCAGCCCCATCAAGATCAGCACCTCGCGGCCAACTTGGTGTCTGGCGGCGGATGCCGTCATTAAAATCGACCGCCAGTGGGGCGGAGGACGGGATACGGCCTACAAGGACGCCCCCCCTCATCGAACGCCGGGTTCGCCGCTGCCCGAAGGCGGCAACGAGGTGTTCATCGACGGTTCAGGCCGCTGGATTCCTTTCGAGAAGATGTGGTATCTCCATACCTGGAATACCGACGGAACGCGCATCTGCTATTTTTGGCAGGACCCCACCGACATGGACCCCCGGATGCAGGCCCAACTGGCCACGACCCTTCGCGCCAAGCCCTGAGGGCAGCGCCTGCCGGACGGGCTGGAATTGTGGAGTGCTTTTGGGCTAGTCGAATTGGTGGATTTCTGGAGGCCCCTGTGGGTTCGATTGAGCAGCACCAGGCAGAGATTGGGCAGAACTTGCGGCGATGGCAATCCAAGCCGCTGCTGCGCGAGATCTATACCGGTTTCTACGAGCGCATTGTGAGCTTCATCGAGCCTGGGCTGCAGGGCCGGGTCGTTGAGATCGGCTCCGGCATCGGCAACCTCAAGAGTCGGTTGCCAAACGCCCTGGCGACGGACCTTTTCCCCAATCCCTGGCTGGACGCGGCGTGCGATGGGTATGAACTGCCGTTCCAGAGCGGGAGCCTGTCGCACCTCGTCTTGTTCGACGTGTTCCATCATTTGCGCGCCCCGAACGCCTTCCTGCGCGAGGCGCGGCGAGTGCTGCATCCCCGGGGCCGGCTTATCCTCTTCGAGCCTTATGTCAGCGCTTGCAGTTATTTCGCCTACCGCTTCTTTCATCACGAGCCCCTTGGGCTTGGCGAACCGATTGAGATGGCCCAAGCCTTGCCTCGCCCTCGTGATTATTATGCCGCTCAGGGCAATGCGACACGGCTGTTCTTCCGCTTGGAATACGATGGCTGGCCGCGTGGTTGGAGGGTGTTGCACCGTGAGGCCTTTAGCTGCTTCAGCTATCTGTTCTCCGGCGGCTACAGCAAACCATCGCTCTATCCCGCCGCTTGTTTAGGCCCGCTCCGCTGTGCGGACCGCCTCCTCTCTGGATTCCCCCGGCTCTTCGGGGGCAGATGTCTTGTCGTTCTGAGGCCGCAGTAACGGGTCACTGCTGGCGAACGGTGTCGTTTACCGCGGCGTCGCCATCGACGATGTCGGCGATGGTATTGTCGTCGCGCTGGGGGCCGGTAATCCTCAGTTCACCCACCTTGAGGCCCTGCCGGTAAACACCGAACAATTGGCCGAATTTGGGCATCTGGCCGATGGGGAAATTCAAGACCACGAAGCGGGCCTCGGAGTTTACCTTCACCACGCTTCCGACCAATGGGTTTTCGGGCGTGACGATAAGCTTATCCGTATTGGTGTAGGTTGCAGACGGACTGCCATAGGCCGCGGTCGGCGCGACCTTTCGCGAAGCGCAGCCCGAGACCACCAGCGCCGACAACAAAAACCCTGCGAGCAAGACTCTCATTGCCCAAATAGAATCGTCCTGAGCCGGAAAATCAATCCGCAAGTGAAACATGCCCTGATGCTCTGAGGCGCGAGCCCGGCGAGATATTCATGAGTTGCAATTTGCGATTGGAGAACAGCGTGCCCTATCTACGCCGGAATCTCCTCTCCGGCCGGGCGACGCCGGAAGCAGGCGCGATTGAGCGCATTGAGCAGGGAAACCAGCTTGCCTTTGGCGGATTCGCCCATGGTGCAAACCTGTATCCAGTTTCTTGCGCGCAGGTATTCGCTGTTGTAACTCAGGATATAACCGGACTCCTGGATCAGCTCTCCAACCTTCACTGAATTCAGGGATTCTGGCAGCGCGATTGTGACCACAGCAGGCGAGGTAATCCCCTTGCCGCCGATCAATTGAAAGCCGAGCTTTTCCAGCTCCGAGCGCAGCCAGGCCGACAGCGTGGCCAATTCGGCGAACCGCTGTTCCCAGTTGACTCGCTTGATCGCGGCGTGCAGCGCATGGAGCAGATTCGATGAGAACGTAAAAGGCACCCCATCGGCGCTGGAATAATGGCCCAGGTCAAGGTAACGGGGCAGGCCCTTCCCACCCGAAGCCGGTTCGTGGTTGTAGAAGACCATCGAAACCCCGGGATAGGAGCGCAGGCCCTTGCCGCTGGCACAGGAGGCAAGATAGACCCCGCTCAAATCCACAGGAATGGTGCCAATGGAACTGATGGCATCCAGGCAGAGCTTCACCCGGAACTCGGAGCAGAGGGCTTTGAGCCTGTCAAGGTCGTTGAGGACGCCGGTTGACGTCTCGCAATGCGTACACCAGAGCCACGCCGGGGCGGGCGCGGTTTCAAGGGCATGGCGCACCGCACTGAGGTCCAGCGGTTCGCCCCACGGAAATTCGAGGGCCTCAAAATCCAGTTCCAGGCGTCGTGCGTGGTCCACCAGGCGCCGGCCAAACTCTCCGTTGCTCAGCACCAGGCCGCGCTTCCGTTCAAGCGAAATCTGGCCGGCGACCACGTCGTTGGCCAGCGTGCCGGACCCCATGAGCAACTGCACGTGTTGCGCCCGCACCAGTTCGCACAGGAGTTGGCGCGTCGCCTGGAAATCCTTCATGAAGGCGCCGGCGCGATGGGACTCGGGGGCCTGCTCGAAGGCGCGCCGCACCTCGCGGCGGATGGTGACGGGGCCCGGCAGGAAATTAACGGCGCCGGGATGAAAGGCGCGGGAAGGAGAGGCGCGCAGGAACTCGCGCGCGCTGGTCTCGAAGGTCTCCAGAGTGATGTACATCGGCTGGAATTGCGCCTCGCCGGTTCCGACCATGGGGCCAAAGGGCACAAATCCCAGGTGTTGGTAGAGCCTGAACTGGCGGGTTGTCCCGGAAATGATCGCCAGGTCGTAGCCCTTCTCGACGCCATGCTGCCAGAGCAAGGCGAGAATCCCTTGGAGGACCTGCGCACCCCGGTACTTCTTGTCGATCGCTAGCAATCGGATTTCGCAGATCTTCCGCCCGGCAGGCAAATAGGAATCGAGATTCTCCAGTTTCTGGTCCAGCGAGAACGGGCGATTGCCGCGCACAGCGAGCATGCCCGCAAGCTGACGCCCGCACAGGCAAATCAGGTACGTATTCTCCGCATGGAACTTGTCCTCCAACCGGTGCGAGGGTGCGGCGTGGTGCTGCGGGATCTCTTCGACGAACGTTCGGTAATTGAGCCGATGAATCTGCTCAAATTCCCAGTCCTCTGATGCGGTCTTAAAGACCAGCGGTGGCCGTAAGCTCATAATTCGGGTCGGTTCGGTTTTGGATCGATGTGGCGGCGCTCCGCCAGGTGAGACAGCTCCTCGGGGATGTTCTTGCGGTGAGCCGCCAAAATCAGCCCCGCCAAAATCGAGAGGCTTATGACACTGTTGGAATCGCCTCCCAGATAGGCGCTGACCAGCGGCAGACAGGCAAACGCGAACAGGCCGGGCAGCACACTCCTCCTGAACAGGGTGAACGCCCCGGCGAACAACAGGCCAAACGCTATCGCCAAATGGAAATCCCAGACCAGCAGGGCCCCCAGTGTTGTGGAAACCCCCTTGCCCCCGTGAAAACGGAGTTGCGCCGGCCAGATATGGCCCACCACCACCCCCAGCATCGCCATGGTTATTAGCCGCTCATCGCCCGTGAAATGGGCTGTGGCCCAGATCGCGAACGCCCCTTTGGAAAAGTCTCCCAACAGCGTCACGGCGAATCCCGGCCAGCCCAGGGCGCGTCCGGCGTTCTTGGCGCCCACGCTGCCGCTGCCGACCTCGCGCAGGTCCTGGCCGTTCCAGGCACGCACCACGTAATAGCCAGTAACCAGGCAGCCAAGGCAATACGCCCCAAATATCACCCAAAATGCCTGGCTCCAGGGCACCGACTGCAGTTGCTCAATCCATAGCATATCGCTTTAGACCCTCATCCAATTGGTGCTGCAACCTGTCCGTACGCCATCTTAGCTCGTTCAATCTCGGCCTGTGAACCAAAATTTGACCCGTCCAACGATCTCCCCGCGGCGCCAAGACATCCCGGGCCGCAGCCTCAGACGCATTTAACCAGCTATCAGCAGGTTAAGCCAGCGAAAACTGCGCCGGTTCATTTCCGGCTCGTCAGCGTGTCCTGTTCTGGTAAGCTGGCCCGTATGCGCACGGCCATCTATCCCGGCAGCTTCGACCCGATCACCAACGGCCATCTGGACGTCATCCACCGGGCGACCAAGCTCTTCGACCGGGTCATTGTGGCCGTGGCGACCAACGAGGCCAAACATCCGCTCTTCTCCATCGTGGAACGTACGCGGATGGTCGAGCGGGCGGTGGGCCACCTGGAGCACGTCCAGGCGGATGCCTTTGAGGGGTTGCTGGTCAAATACGTGGAGAGGCGGGGGGCGCAGGCGGTCATCCGCGGGTTGCGAGCGGTGTCGGACTTTGAATTTGAATTCCAGTTGGCCTTGATGAATCGTAAATTGAACGAGCGCATCGAGACCATTTTTATGATGCCGAAGGACACCTATACGTTTCTCAGTTCGCGAATCGTCAAGGAGATCGCGCAATTGGGCGGCGATGTGAGTCCGTTCGTGCCAGCGCACGTCAAGGCCGCCCTGGGCCGCAAACTGAAGCTGGGGCAGCGTAACATTTAATGGTTGTGATCGCTTAGATTGGAGAAGTTTATGCCATTAACAGTGAATCTGCGCCACCTGGAAGACCATCCCATTCACCTGGCTGGTCAATTAACCGTCGAAGAACTGGACATCGAACCCCTGGACGAGGTCATCGCCGTGAACCGGCCTCTGGACTACGACCTGGAAATCGAGAGAGTGGAGGGGGGCCTGTTGCTGCGAGGCAAGCTCCGTCTGGTGCTGGACTGTGAGTGCGTCCGATGTCTTAGGCCCTTTGAGTATCTGCTTGAACTGAAGGATTGGTCCGCCTACGCTGCATTGCAGGGCGAGGACTCGCTCCCGGTGAGCAATGATTGTGTGGACTTGACGCCCTTGTTGCGTGAAGATACTCTCCTTGAGTTTCCGCAGCATCCGCTGTGCGATCGGGCCTGTCGTGGCCTGCCAGAGGCTCAGCCGGGCAGGCGACAGCGCACCACCAACTCCATTCGGAGCGAAATCAGTTCGCCTGCCTGGACCGAGTTGGACAAGTTGAAATTTTAGAATTGCATTATTGAAAGATTATGGGCGTTCCCAAGCGTAAACCGTCGAGAAGCCGTCAGCGCATGCGCCGTGCCTACAACAGCGCGATGACCTTGCCGCAATTAAGCACCTGCCCGCAATGCGCGGCCCCTTATGTGCCGCACCGGGTCTGTCCGGCATGCGGCTACTACAAAGGCCGGCAGGTCATCACCGTGTCCGCCGGCGCCTAATTGTCGTTCCAGCGAGGTTGGAGCCGTTCGTTTCGAGCGGCTCCTCTTTTATGCGTATTGCAGTGGATGTCATGGGGGGCGACCACGGCTGTGGAGTGGTCATGGCGGGTGCCAAACGCGCTCTTGACGCGAACGACCAGATTTCCGCCCTGTACCTCGTCGGCGACAAAGCCGCCATCCACGCCGCGCTGCCCCCCGGCGGGTTCCGCGACCACCGCGTCCGCGTTATCCACGCCAGCGAGGTCCTCACGATGGAGGATAAGCCGGTTGCTGCTGTGCGCCGCAAGAAGGACTCTTCGATAGCCCGGGCGGTGGAGTTGGTTCATGAAGGCAAGGCCGACGCGGTGGTCTCCCTAGGCAACACCGGGGGCATCTTTGCCGCCGCCACCTTCAAACTGGGCCGCATCACTGGAGTGGACCGCGGCGGCATCGCCGCCATCATGCCCACCTGCCAGCGCGAGTTCGTCCTGCTGGATGCCGGGGCCAACATCGAGTGCAAGCCCATTCACCTGGCCCACTTCGCCATCATGGGTAGCATCTATTCGCGCGAGATCCTCGGATGCAAGAACCCGCGCGTCGGCGTTCTGAGCATCGGCACCGAGGATACCAAGGGCAACGAATTGACGCTGGAGGCATTCCGTCTCTGCAAACAGCTCGAGCTGAATTTCATCGGCAATGTTGAAGGACACGATCTCTTCCGCGGGCGAGTCGATGTCGTTGTCTGCGATGGGTTTGTTGGCAACCTCGTCCTCAAGAGCTGCGAGAGCCTCGCCGTGGCGATTTTCTCGATGCTCAAGGACGAATTAACCGCTAATCCCCGCCGCAAGCTCGGCGCCATGCTGGCTCAGAATGCCTTCCGAACGATTCGCCGGCGAATGGACCCGGATGCTTACGGCGGGGCGCCTCTGCTCGGGTTTAATGGCGCGGTGCTCAAGGCCCATGGGGCGGCTCGCGAACGCGCGATTGCCAATGCGGTCGGGATAGCGGCTCAGAATATCCAGCACCGTGTCAATCAAACTATCGCCTCCGAGATCGCACTCGCCAACCAGCTCCTCGCTCCCGCTCACTCCCCGGTCGCTCCCCCACCGCCCAACAACTAACCCCTTTCCTTGACCCGATTCCGATCACCCACCCCTTAACCCCTCGGCCCACCGCGGCAATGATTCCTCAACCGAACCCTGGATTTAAGAACCCTCGCGCTAAATTCGACTTCGTCGGCCGGACCTGTTCCATCGCCGGCGTCGGCTCTTACGTGCCGTCCAAAGTCCTGACCAATGCCGATCTGGAAAAGACGGTCAGCACCTCCGATGAGTGGATTACCACCCGCACCGGCATCAAGGAACGCCATATCGCCGCCCCCAACGAATTCACCTCCGACCTCGCCGCCCATGCCGCCCGCCTCGCCATGCAGCGGGCCGGCACGACCCCGGAGCAGATCGACCTCATCATCGTCGCAACCATTACACCCGACATGCCCTTCCCTTCAACCGCATGCCTGGTCCAGCAGAAGCTCGGCGCCCATCGCGCCGCCGCGTTTGATTTGGAGGCCGCTTGTTCGGGGTTCATTTACGCCCTGGAAATCGCCCAGCAATTTATCATGTCCCGCACGTATGACACCGTGCTGGTCATTGGGGCCGAAAAACTCTCCTCGATCGTCGATTGGGAGGATCGGAACACGTGCGTGCTGTTCGGAGACGGCGCCGGCGCGGCTATCCTTCGCAACCGCCCCAACGCCCACGGCTTGCTCACCGCTGTGATGGGAGCTGACGGGCGCAAGGCTAATCTGCTCTTCATGGCGGGGGGAGGCAGCCGATGCCCCGCCACTGCCAAATCCGTTGCCAACCGCCTGCACTTCCTGCGCATGGAAGGCCGCGAAACCTTCAAGAACGCCGTCCAGGCCATGCAAACCGCCGCCGAAGAAGCGCTGCGCCGTTGTGAAATCGACATCTCCCACATCAAGTGCATCGTCCCCCATCAGGCCAACCGGCGCATCATCGATGCCGTGGGCGAGCGCATCGGCGCCAAACCGGAACAGTTCTTCATCAATCTCCACAAATACGGCAACACCTCCGCCGCTTCGGTCGCCATCGCCCTTGATGAAGCCGTCAGTTGCGGGCGAGTCCAGACTGGCGACCTCCTCCTGCTCATTGTCTTTGGCGCCGGCCTGACTTGGGGGGCCGCAGTCATTGAATGGTAGTTAAGGCCGGCGGCCGCGGGTCCGGCGCAGTGCCGGACAGCGAGCAGACCAAAAACAGATGCCAGACCGTTCACCGAACCGCTTTTGGCTCGATCGTGTTTTCCTGTCGAGATCGCAGCGCCGTCTTTTGACCCTAGGACTTCCGGTCTTTCTCTTCCACAAGCTTGCTCCAGTTCCCCACGGGTGCCGCGACCCCTTTGATTACGAGCCGCCGGCCCGGTTCGAAGCCAAACTCGGGCAACTTCTCAATGGGGGGCTGCGCAGCGGCTCCCTCGATGCCCTGGGCCAGGGACAGCCACCCGGCCGGGGCCAGTTCGTGATTTCCTTCGACGATGGCTATCTGAATGTCGCCCGTTATGGCCTGCCGGTCCTTGCCCGTTCCCCTGTCAAAGCCATCCAGTTTCTCGTCGCCGATCGGCTTGGTCGCAATAACGATTGGGACCAGGCAAAGGGGGAAATCACGGAGAACCTTATGGGGGTCGCCGAAGTGCGCGACTGGCTGGCTGCCGGCCACCAGATCGGCTCACACGGCCTGACCCATCGAAATCTCGCGAAGATTGCCGAAACCGAAGTCCGTGAAGAAATCTTCAGCAGCAAGAAACGGTTGGAGGACCTCTTCGGTTGCCCGGTCCGCCACTTTTCCTATCCCTCGGGGCGCTATTCGCCTCGTATCCGCCAACTTGTAATGGAAGCGGGTTACGAAACCGCCTGCACAATCCGATTCGGCGTCAACACCGCCGCTACCGACCGTTTCGAGCTGCGGCGGATATTCCCGCTCCGGCGGGGCGAACTGCTCCGCAAAATCATTCACCGCCTCCTCCGCAAGGCCGGCCATGTCTGACGCCCGGGAATTGTTCATGAGCTTGTGGAATTTATGGTGCGGACCCCGTACTGAGCGTCGGCACAGTCGCCCCGTGCAGGTGCGGACGCAGCCAGGCCATCTGCGGTTTGTCCTTCCCCTGCTTCGGCTCGATGGAGAACATATAATGGCCCCAGCGCGCACCCGCCGCCCACCACGTCCATCCCAGCCAGACATCGCGGTCGCGCTCCATGCTTTGGAGCATGTTGTTTAAGGCTTCCTCCGCCCCTGGCACGACCGGCACGGCAAACTCGCCCAGCACCGCGCGGAGGTGATGCTTCCGGCACCAGGCCACAAAGCCTCGAAGCCGCTCCACGCCGATTTGGGGGCAGACGACCGACTTGTGGGTGCCTGAACTGTCCGAGTCCAGGTATTGATGAACCTCAATGGCCCAATGATTCAGCGGGTCTTTGACACTCAATATGTGTTTGGCGTTGCTGCCCCCGTAGTTGTCCGCCAGCCAGGAATGGGCGCCGGTCCAGGAATTACCGGCAACCAGAATCATGTTCTTGGCCCCGGCGGCGCGAATGGCGGCGATGGCGGCGTTGGCGTCGTCAAACCAGAGTTGGGTCGGCATGTTGTGAGGTTCATTCATCAGACCAAACCACACATAGGGATCGTCCTTGAATGCTGCCGCCAAGCGCCCCCAGAAATCGGCAAAGTCACCGGCGGTGATTTTTGATGCCCCGATGATGTTCGTGCCGTAGTAGCGGGCATAGTCGTGCGGGTCCAGCAACACAACCAGGTTTTTCGAAGTGGCAAATTTCACGGACGCCTCCAGCCGGGCAAGGTCCGTTCTGTTCAAAGGGGCCCTTGCCTCCGGTTGCAGGGTCTCCCAAAGGAATTGGTAGCGGAAGAAGTTCATCCCCTGCGCGGCAAAGTAATCAATCTCAGATTGGGTCGGATAGGAGTAGTTCACTCCGTATTGGGGATGGACTTTGCGGTGAGGATTTCCGCTCCACCAGAACTCGCCGCCGGCAATATTCACGCCGGTGAGCGGCAGCGGATTGGCAGCGGCAGTATTGCCCGCTACGATTGCCGCCCCCAGACTCAAGGTGACCACCACCACGCCGCTCAGATTCAATCGAACGTTCATAAGTAACATCTTCTATGAGCCCTTTGGGCTTCTGACAAGTCCACGGTTCAGCATGCGGCATAGAATGCCTTACAGTTCGATCTTAGTGGGATCATTG
>JBJKSV010000497.1:0-2833 GCA_046703605.1 Limisphaerales bacterium | reverse complement strand
GGAGGCAAACATCCCTCGCTCCAGGATCTATTTGTGCTTCAGAAGGTGTGAGGTTGGGCTAGCTAGCGGAGTCGGCTTGGGGTGTTCGGGCGGTGGTGCTGCAAGTACGCCGTTCATGAACTCCTTCGGCTTCGAGCAGCGGATAAGAATGGATAAAGCCGGATTAAGGCGCTTTGGGGGGGAGCGTAGGATGGGAGGCGAGATAGTCGCTGAGGAAGGCGCGGAGGCGGGCGAATTGTTCGATGGCTTGGTGGCAGAGGGCTGAGGCATTGTCGAGCTTGGCCTCGGCGCCTTGGCGTTCGAGTGTTCGGAGCAATGGAACGAGGCTGCGGACGCCGCAGGTGGCGCTGGCGCCGGCGCAACTGTGAGCCAGGCGCCTGACCTCCTGAGCGGCGCCGGCTTGAACAGCGGCCTTGAGTTGTTCAAGCTGCGTGCTGGTCTGGTTGAGATAAAGGCAGACCAGTTCCTTGAAGTTCTCCATGCTGCCGTCGGCGAACTCCATCAGCCGCTCGATATCCACTGGCGCCTCATCCAGCGGAGCGGCGGGCTGCGGCTCCGGGGCTTTGGCGGAAGCCCGGGCGGCCTGCATTGGCACTTGACGGCCATCGGGCATGGCCTTTGGGCCCCAGCGCTCGACGATGTTGCGGATGTCGCCCGGGCGTACGGGTTTGGCGATGTAATCGTCCATGCCGGCGGCCAGGCATTGCTCGCGGTCGCCCTGCATGGCGCTGGCGGTCATGGCGACGATGATGGGCGGCTTGGAGACCAGGGAGGCCGGTTGGGTCTTCTGGCGCTGGCGAATGGCCCTGGTCGCCTCCAGGCCATTTAGTTCGGGCATCATGATATCCATGAAAATGAGGTCGTAAGGCCGTCGTTCGAGGGCGGCCAGGGCCTCGCCACCTGTTGCGGCGAGGTCGGCCTTGTAACCCATCTGGGCCAGAAGCCTGAGGGCCACCTTCTGGTTGATGAGGTTGTCATCGCAGAGCAGCACACGAAGGGGAAAGCGGGTGGCAAGGGTTGGGTCGAGGGTGGCGCGGGCCGGGGCTGGTTTCTGGTCGGGTTCAAGCCCGCAGAGGACGCGCTGGACGAGTTCGCGGAGTTGGCTGGGCTTGATCGGTTTGGTTGTGGCGCCGGCAAAGCCGGCGGCATCCAAATCAGCAGGGCCGAGGTGCCTGCCCAGCGAGGTCAGGAGCAGGAGCGGCATCGAGGTGGTTTGGGGCAATCGGCGGATTTCGCGGGCGAGGGCCAAGCCATCGCGGTCCGGCATTTCGGCGTCGATGATGGCCAGGTCGAAGGCTTTGCCGTCCCGCAGCCACTCCAAGGCCTCGGAAGGGTTTTGGGTAATTGTGGCATCCATGCTCCAACTGGTCAGGAGCGAGCGCAGAATGCCGCAGCTCGTGGCGTTATCATCCACAACCAGAACAGGGCGTCCGGCGAGTTTGGACGGAGGGGCGGCAGCGGAGGATTTGGGCGAGGCGATGACAGGCAGAGCGAGGGTGAAGTGGAACGTTGAACCCTTCCGGGGCACGCTTTCGACCCACAACTTTCCGTCCATCAGCTCGACGAGCTGCTTGCTGATGGCCAAACCGAGGCCGGTGCCGCCGTATTGGCGTGTGGTGGAGGCGTCGGCCTGGCTGAAGGACTTGAAGAGGCGCGCCAGCCGGTCCACCGGGATGCCGATGCCGGTATCTCTGACGGAGAAGCGCAAGGGCCACGGCTTTGAAGGGTCCGAACCGGTATTGGGCGGGGCTTTGACTTCAAGCACGACCTCTCCCTTGGCGGTGAATTTGATTCCGTTGCCGATGAGGTTGGCGAGCACCTGGCGGAGGCGCGTTGCGTCGCCCTGAAACCGTTCGGGCACCGAGGCGTCAATGCAGCAGGCCAGCTCCAGCTTCTTCTCCTCGGCCTTGGGGGCGAGCAGGTCCAGCACACCCTCGATGCAGCGGCGCAGCTCGAAGGGTTGGTGCTCGAGCTCGATCTTGCCGGATTCGATTTTAGAGAAGTCGAGAACATCGTTGATGATGGTCAGGAGCGATTCGCCGCTGGAGTGGATGGTCTCGACGTAGCCGCGTTGTTCGTGGTTGAGGGGTGTCTCGCGCAGCAGGCCGGCCATGGCGATGATGCCGTTCATCGGCGTGCGGATTTCGTGGCTCATGTTGGCCAGGAACTCTGATTTGGTGCGCGTGGCGGCCTCGGCGGCAACTCGAGCGGCCAGCAACTCACCGTTGGCTTGGGTTAACTGGTCCTGGAAGTGTTTGTTGCGCAACACAGCGCAAAGGCGGGCGCGGAGTTCGGCCGCCTCGAAGGGCTTGGTCAGGTAATCCACCGCTCCCAATTCGAAGCCGCGCAGCTTGTCGGAGGTGCTGTTCCATGCGGTGAGCACGATGACCGGAATGGATTCGGTTTCCGGGGAGGCCTTGAGAAGCCGGAGCAGCTCAAAGCCGTTCATGCCCGGCAATCCGAGGTCGAGCAGAACCAAATCGAAGGCATCCTTGCGAAGGGATTGAAGGGCGGAAGACGCGTCGGTAGCGCTGGAGATCTGAATGTTATCGCTTTCCAGCAAGCTGGCCAGCAGGTCCGCCATACGGGGATCATCTTCGACCAACAGGACGCGGGATGAGAGCGAATTCATTGTTTTGCGGTCGCGGTCATTGGTTCCAATAATCTTGTCACGACAAGAGTTCAGGTGTTCATAGCAATTTGAGCGCCAACCTGCCGGCCAATCTCTGTTTTCCGCACCACCCAGTTCGTCTGAAGTATGGGGATTTCCCCGGTGCTTGGCAAGAGGGCGAAGGCCCCTCAGGGGGCGTCGCGGCGAAAGGCCGACAGCAAT
>JBJKSV010000496.1:0-4125 GCA_046703605.1 Limisphaerales bacterium | reverse complement strand
TGACAAGGAACCCGCGCAACCCATTTCCTGGCATGAATCCGTTTTTCGAGCGGCAGTGGCGCGATGCGCACACGCGGTTGATTACGTATTTGAGCGACGCCGTGCAAGAGCGCCTGCCCCCAGACCTTGCGATCAGGGCCGAAGAGGAAACAGTCGCAGTCGGTGCAGGCGAGAACCCCGCCATCTACCGCCCGGATGTGCAAATCCGCGAACCTTGGACCTTACAAGACGCCGCCCCCGCGACGGCGCCCTCAACTCCCTCGGCCCCGGTGGCAACGGAGCCGATCCGGGTCTATGGGGATGACGAGATTGAGCGCTGGCTTGAGATTCGCGAAGCCGGAGGCCGGTTGATCACGGCTATCGAGTTGCTCAGCCCCAGCAACAAGCTCGAATCGGCCGAGCGCGACCGCTACCTCAAAAAGCGCCGGGCCTTTGTGAGCGGGTGCGCCAACGTCGTGGAAATCGACCTTGTGCGGCGCGGGGCCTGGCTCTTCCCAGAGACCGTGCGAAGCGTCCTCCGGCAGGCGGCAGCCTGTTACGGGGTGTGTGCCATTCGAGTCTCCAGGCCCGGAGAGCACGAGGTGTATCCCATCCGGCTGCGCGAGAGGCTGCCGAACGTCCGTATTCCCTTGCGCTCGACTGACGCCGACGTAATTTGCGAGTTGCAGCCCTTGATCGACCAATGCCACGAGCGGGGGCGCTACCACCTGCTGGACTATCGGCTCCCGCTCGACCCGCCCCTCAACCCGGAGGATGCCGCCTGGGCCGGCCAACTACTCCAGCAATGGCGAGGTCAGCCCCAAGACCCCTAATTCACCCCCACCAACCAAGCTCTAAGCCCCTGAAGGAAACCAAGCGGGAAGGGAGTTGGTTATTATAGAGCCATTTTGTCACATGCTTCGTTTCCGATAGGCCACACGCATGTGACATTGTGTCCCATGTTTATGGCCATTCGTTGGCTCGCATAATTTTAAGTGATTGCAAATCAGTCATCTATGTACTTTCTCAGGCTTTGGCACGCCCAAAGCTCTCTTTCTTACTGGTTCTAAAAAACCGACTAGAAAAGAAAGGAAAAGAACGTATGAACAATCTGATACGATGGAATAGACCCACAATGCCAGCTTGGCCGACCTTTGGAAGGCTGACTGATCTGCGAGACGAGATCGATCGGCTCTTCGAAAGCCCTCTGTCCGAACTGGCCCGCACCTCGCAGCTTTTCAGCGGTTGGACTCCGCCGATTGACGTTTATGAGGACAAAGACAACCTCTATGTCAAGATGGAGCTGCCTGGGATGAAAAAGGAGGATATCGAACTCTCCCTGCACGACGGCAGCCTGAGCATCTCAGGCGAGCGCAAAAGCGAGAACAAGTATGAGGGCGCCGATATGCATCGCTCGGAGCGGTTCTTCGGGCGCTTTCAACGCACCGTGGGCCTCCCGACGCCGGTGGCGAGCGATAAGGTAAAGGCCCAATACAAGGAGGGCATCCTGAGCGTCACACTGCCGAAGACCGAGGAAGCCAAACCAAAGCAAATCGAAGTCAACGTCGGCTGAGCCGCAGGTTGGAAAAGATAACCAGGGAAAAAGAAAGAAAAAGAAATGAAAACAACCGTTCAAAAAGAACAGCGCGTTCAGCCGGAGCGCCAGCGCCCGGAAACGGGTTTCGTCTCCCCTCAGGTCAACATCTTCGAGACGAAGGACGGCTACGTCCTGGAGGCCGAGATGCCTGGAGTGAAGAAGGAGGGCTTGGAGATTACACTCGAAGGCAACGAGCTCACGATTGTGGGGCGGCGCGAACCTGAACCCGCGTGCGGCGAAACCCTCTTTCGCGAACGCAACTTAGCGGATTACAGGCGCACATTCGAATTAGACCCGGCGATCGACACAGCCAAGGTCACTGCCAAAATGGACCAGGGTATCCTGACCCTGACGCTGCCAAAATCCGAGCGGGTCAAGCCGCGGCGGATCTCGGTGGATTGATTGACTCCGGGTTGTTGCTCGCGCAAAACACGAGGACAGCTCGAGGTGGTGGAGCCGTGAAGCGGAGCGATTCCAACCTTCCATCGGCTTCATCACCCCGAGGGATTTTCGGCCTTCTATTCTCGATTCGCCATTCTGGGTCGCTCGCGCCCGGGGTATGCGTTCCCTCGGGGCCATTGATTTCACTCCTGCAAATCGGCGCCCATTCCCCCCATCGGAGCAAAAAACCCCATGGCAGGACTCCAGGGTGAGGCGGCAGATTGTTACCAAAACAAAGGAAGGTTATACGACACATGAAAAAGCTGATATTGATTGGCGCATTGAGCGCGGCAACGGCCATGACTGGCCTGGTGGGATGCTCGACAACCAGTATGACTGGGGGACGCACAGTAGGACGGGCCATAGACGATCATCAGATTACCGATAGTGTGCAGGACGCCTTGGGCAAGTCGCCCGTGTACAAGTTCAACAATGTTGGAGTCTCGACTTTCGACGGCGTGGTTCAACTGAACGGGTTTGTTGACACACAGGCTCAGAGGCATGCCGCGCAGGAAATCGCGCAAAACACTCGGGGAGTGCGCCAAGTGGTCGATAATATCACCGTCGCACCGAGCGGCGCCTTGACCCCGACGGGCCGGAACATGCAGGGCTATCCGAGCCAGACGCAGGGGCAGCCCTCCTATGAAGCTCCCAGCCAGAACGGAGCGAGTGCGGCTCAGACTCCCAGCCAAAGCGAGCAGAACACGAACCAGGCGCCCAGTCAAAACGGGCAGAATGGCCAGCCTCAAAGCCACTAGCACGCAGGAGACGCCCTCGGCGCGTCCTTGGAAATCCCACATTCATCGTAGCAGCCGACGCCAGGAGGCGCCATTCTCGCTTGATTCTCGCTTTGGCTCAGAGCCTCCTGGAGTCGGCTGCTACATTTTAAAGCACGGCTCTAATACTTCTTTGAAAACTTCTTGTGGGACTCTTCTTCCGGCGGACGCGGCGCTTTCGCGCCTTCAGCCGCGGGAGCGGGCTTGGCCTCCTGACCCTTGGCTGGGGAGGAATCAACCGCTTCGACGAACGCCAGGCGGAGGGCAACCAGGTTTTGCTTCAACAGCTCCGCTTCGTGCGCGCTAAGGTTGCCCTTTGTCTTGACTTGAAGCATTTCCAACTGGTCGATGAAGAGCTTTGCGGCATCGAGATCCTTTACGGCCTCTCCGCCCTCCGGCTGGCCCGCCTTGCCGAGCAGCTTCATGGCCATGTTCGTCTGCTGAAGAACCAGTTGGGCAAACAGGATCGAATGCTCATCGGCGCTGCCCTGAGCGAGCGGGTCACTGTGGATGGTTGCTGGATCATTCATCGGCCTTCACCTTTGCGTTTATCCCGGATTTCTGCCAGCAAAAAAATGATCAGCCGCCGCAGGCGGGCCTCGACGTTGAGCGTTTCCAGGATCGTCTGGCGTTCGCTGGCGCCGGGCAGCACGGCACAGGAGACCAGATCGGCAGCTTGTTCGGGGTCGGTCAGCGAATCCAGGTAATGGAGGATTTGTTTCGGTGAAAACGAAGGAGGGACCGTGTCGTTGTCTTTCTTGCCGGGCGACATGACCGGGAAGGGGAACGGCAGCCCCAGGGCGATTCGCTCCTCGAGCAGTTCCCGCACCTTCGCCATAAGGGCATCCACCTTTACATTGTCGCACGGTGGCGGTTCCAACGGGCGGATGCGGTGGACGCGGTAGGGCTTGTAGCGAAGGGCCTCCTGGACTTGGACTCGAGCCAAGCCTTGCAGGATGAGGTGGGAGGTGCCGTCGCGGTGGCCCACCGAAACCCGGATCAAGCCCAAGCCGGCCACCGGCGAGGGGCTTTCGCGCGAGAAATTGGGCTTCTGCATCGCCACCGAAAGCATGCGATTCGAATCCAGAGCATCCCGCAACATCCGCCGGTAGCGCGGTTCGAAAATATAGAGGGGCAGCAACGCTTGGGGAAAGAGCGTCACATTCGGCAGCGTCATGATGGGCGTCTCACGCGGTAGCTTCATGGCTACAATGTAGAGGAACCGGCCCCAGATTCAAGAAAAGCGCGCGGAGGAAACCGGCGGGGCGGCGGCCCACTGCCGTTGAGTTAAGGAGGATTCTCCGTCTCTTGCCCATGCTCATGCTCTTGCTC
>JBJKSV010000495.1:0-9617 GCA_046703605.1 Limisphaerales bacterium | reverse complement strand
TGCTTGGTCTCCGGCGGGTTCTTGCTTCATCTAAGCCGGCGGTTCACACAAGCATTGAGAGCATTGTCGGATGAACATTGAGACGGCTACGAAGACGATGAAACGAATCTCACGCAGAGAAATGCTGGGCCAGGCTGGGCTGATTGGAACCATTGCCGCCAGCGGCTTGCCCATGCGCAACGCTATGGCCGAGCCGTCTGGCCCAACGGACTCGGTCGCCAAGCCAAAACTCAAGGTCGTCGTCACCGGCGGACATCCCGGCGACCCGGAATACGGTTGCGGCGGCACCGTGGCGCGCTACACCGACCTCGGCCACGAAGTGGTGCTGCTCTACCTCAACAAGGGTGAGTGGACCGACAAGCCGGGGTATGATCCGGTGCCCGTGCGCGTGGCCGAAGCGAAGAAGGCCTGCAAGATTCTCAAGGCCCGCCCGGCATTCGCCGGCCAAACTGACGCCAAATCGATCGTCGATAATGCGCATTACGAGCAATTCCGCCGGCTTCTGGAATCCGAGCGCCCGAGCGTGGCTTTTACACAATGGCCCATCGACAACCACCCTGACCATCGCGCCATCTCCAACCTGGTGTATGAGGCCTGGCTGCGCATGGGCAAAACGTTCGCCCTCTACTTTTACGAAGTCTCCAACGGCGAGGATACTCTGCAATTCGCTCCGACGCACTACGTCGATATCACGCAAACCGAGCCGCGGAAGCGCCTGGCCTGCTACGCCCATGCCAGCCAGGCGCCGGACAAGTTTTACGCGCTCCAGCAGTCGGTTACGCGAATGCGGGGCATCGAGAGCGGCCATAAGCAGGCCGAAGGCTACATCCGCCACGTGCAAAGTCCCGACTTCGCGCTGCCCATGATCTCCTGAGAGCGTGTAGTCTATCCGAAGCACCTATGAGCAGTTGGGCTTCTGGAACTCTTCGTCCAGCATGGCGTAACAGGCGGTGTTAACCCATTCCTCTCCCGCCAGCTTGTCTTTGACAAATTCGCCTTCGCGCCTCAGCCCGGCCTTGTCGAGGAGTTTGCAGCCGGCGATGTCCCGGCTCTCACAGGTTGCGGAGACGCGGTGCAGATGGATGACGCCAAAGCAGAAGCCCATCACGGCGCGGAGGGCCTCGGAGGCGAATCCCTTCCGCTGAAAAGAACGGTTGACATAAACATTGACCGTGGCCTGGAGCCGATCGGGGTCGATGAGCCGCAATGCCAGGAATCCGATGAGTTTACTCGGTTCCCGCAGTGCCATGCCCAGGTAAAGGGCCTGGCCCGCCGTGCTGAGCTTGACGTGCGCGTCGTGCTCCAACCATTGCAGCACCTGCTCTTCTCCCATCGGCTGCGCGTCGGTATAGGCGAACAGTTCCTCATCGGACATTATCTCGAGCAGATCCTTCCAGTCGTTTGCGTGCAGGCGCCGCAGAACAAGCCGGGCCGTCTCGATGGGGAGCGGCACTGTTTGCCCCGTTTCAGCCCCTTGGGAAGGGACTATCAAATCCGCCGAGCAGATGGGACACGCCTGGACTTGACCGGCGTATTCCTGGAGGAAGGAAACCTCGTCGCCACAATGCGGGCATTTTGAATCAATGAAACTATCTTCGGTAATCATAAGCTTTTTAGTGCTTTGCTTGCAGCCGACCGCCCTTGGCCTGGCTGACTTGATTGAACGGTTGCGCAGACCACGGTATGTCGATACCGGCAGCGGAGCCTAGCGGTCGTCGCTTGCGGCTAGACGATGGCCTTCCAGCAGGCGTTCGGCGTGAAGCTCATCGCCGACCACACGGTAATAGACTCGGAAGCGGCCAAACGGCTCAAAGAGGTTAAAGCCCCTGTAACCTCGCAGGTCAGAAAAACGCACGGCCCGCGGACGGCCCGCGCCCGGGACCCGGGCAAGGAATTCCAGTGTCTGTTCCACGGCCGCGGCGAAACGCTGCGCCAGTTCCGCAGCAAACACCTCTTCCAAGCCGGTCTCTTCGAGATACCAATGGATCTGGCGGTCCACATCCGCTACGAACACTTGAGTTCTGACAATATCCAGCATTAGGCAGCCCGGCGACCGTTGGCGGCGACCGCGCGAGCGGCCAGCTTGCGGAATTCACCTCGAACGTAGCGCTGGCGAGGGCTATCCTTTGCTTCTCGGAGGCGCTGCGCCTACAGTTCGGTGTCATCCGAATCGTCCTGAAGGAACAAGTGTCGGAGCGCGTCACGAACGACTTCGCTGTTGTTTTGATACATCCCGGTTTTGACCTGTTGTTCCACCAACTGCTCGAGCTGCTTGCCAAGCGATACATTCATAACCCCGTCAGAATAGTCCCTTGGTCACTAAATGGCAACCAATGTCAATCGGAAGGGTCTGAGGCCCTGACATATTAGTGTTTGACTTGCAGCCGAGCGCCTTTGGCCTGGCCGATTTGATTGAGCAGTTGGGCAAACCACGGAGTGTCGATATTAAACGGTTTGCCGCCTTTGATGCGAGCGAACTCGATGGCGCGCAAAATCCCGCCCCTGTCTTCGTCGTGCCCAATGACCCCGGCCTCGCGGCGCAAGGCGCATTCGACGGCCAGGTCGGCGCAGGACTTGATGAGCCGGCTGTCCTCGGTGTTGGCGGCGGCGGAACGGGAGAAGTAGCCGCTTTTCTGCACCAGGGTTTTCTCCGCGCCGATCATCTTGCTGAACTGCTCGGCGAACCATTTGCCCGGATTGACGGCGTCGAGTTTGATATGGCCGAAGGCATCGCGAGGCACGTCCTGGTCCTTCGCTTGCATTTCGGCCACGATTGCCTCGACACCCGCTCCCTCGGAAATGAACAGATTAACGGAATCGACATTGTCCATGACCTTGCGCAGGCGGTCGGCTTCAGCCGCGAGGTTGATCTCCATTTCGGGAATAAAGATACCGTGAACCTCGAAGCGATTGCGATCCAGGCCGATCCCTGGTTCCCATTCCCGAGCGTCCAGCAGCTTCCGATAAGCACGCGCCGTGGCGGCCGTGAGCCAGCCGCAATTCCGGCCCATGACTTCATGGACGATAAGCATGCGCGGGTTGGCGGTGTCTTCGGCGACCACATTGGCGAAGTAGCGAGCGCCTTGCTCCGCGGCGGTCCAGGCCCCCAAAGACTGTTGGATGGGATAGACATCGTTATCGATGGTTTTGGGCAAACCGATGACGGTGAGCCCGTAATTATTCTTGGCCAAAAATGCGGCGAGGTCTGCCGCCGCGGTGTTGGTGTCGTCCCCGCCGACGGTATGGAGGACATCGACCCCATCCTTGACCAGTTGGTCCGCGGCTACTTTTTGTGGGTCCTGGCCTTCCTTGATGAGGCCCCGCTTTAGGCAATCCTTCACATTAGTGAGCTTGACGCGGCTGTTGCCGATGGGGGAGCCGCCGAAACCTTGAAGGATGGAGGCGCGGCGGCGAATCTCCGGAGTGACAGTAAAGCTGTCGCCCAGGAGCAGGCCCTTGTAGCCGCTGCGATAGCAGATGATGTCAATGGCGGGATCGATTTCGGTGTAGCGCTCGATGAGGCTGCCAATGGCCGAACTGAGGCAGGGGGCCAGGCCACCGGCGGTGAGGATTGCAACTTTTTTCGGTTTATTCATTTCAACTTCGGGTCTCAGGCTGGGGGAAGGCTCGCATCGGTCCATTCGCTTCAAAGGGGTCGTTTGCGCCACCCGGCCTTGGGGGAGCTATATTAGGGCCACCAGCGGAGCGGTCAAGTGATCAAGATTCCAAGCTTCCTGGTGCATCTTCCACCGAATGTCGCGGCGGCTCAATTAGAGGCCCGGCTTCGAGCACCTCAGCACAAAATCGCAGGCATGGGAGGCGCGCTGGCCTTCGAGACATGTCCCGACTCGACTCGGGCGCGGGAGGGTCTTACTCTCGATCTGACAGGAATACAAAGATGAGAACCTCCTTTAAGTGCATCCTCAGTTTCAGTGTGCTGGCATTGAGCGTTGGGCTGGGCCTTTCTCCAGATTCTCGTGGGGGAGATTTGGTGATCGGAGCTTTCAACGGTTCAGGCTATGGCGACTGGCGGGCGACGGGGACGGCCTTCAATCCTGGACCGGCGGGGGACGCCATGTTTGCCAGGCTCGGGATTGAGCACGCAGCGGATGAGGCTGTGATCAGCAGCGAGATTGAAGGCGATGCGCCAACCGGGACGTTGACCTCGCCGGAATTCAAGATCGCACGAAAATACATTTCATTTCGCATCGGCGGGGGAGATTACGAGCATGACACTTGTCTGAACCTGCTGATAGCCGGCAAGGTGGTGAAGAGCGCCACCGGTTGGCGCAGTGATCGGCTGGCACCGGCGAGTTGGGACGTGCGCCGGTTTTTGGGCCAAAGCGCGCAAATCCAGGTCGTGGACTCCGCCAGCGGAGACTGGGGGCATATCAACTGCGACCGTATCGTGCAGACCGACACGCCCGAGCGGTTGCCGGTTGACCCCGGGCCGCTCTATCACGAGGCCTTTCGCCCGCAGTTTCATTTCACCGCCCGCCAGTGGACGATGGACCGGCTCAATCCCGGCATGCAGCAGGAAGGATGGGTGAATGATCTCAATGGCCTGATTTACTACGACGGTGAGTATCACCTCTTCGCGCAGCGGTGGGCCAAGTGTTGGATCCATGCGGTGAGCCGCGATCTGATCCATTGGACCGAACTGAGACCGGCATTCTGGGAGGAGAAGGCCGGCAGCGGTGTTCAATCCGGCACCTGCGTCATCGATTACAACAACACCTCCGGTTTATCTCCTGACAGGTCCAAGCCGGCAATGGTCGCGTTTTATCCCCGCTGGGATAATCGCAGCCAATGCATTGCCTACAGTTTGGACCACGGACGCACCTGGAGGCACTACGCGAAAAACCCCGTCCTCATCCACCCTGAACGTGATCCCAAGGTGTTCTGGTATGCGCCCGGCAAACACTGGGTCATGCTGCTTTATGGACAGGGCCAATATCACATCCTCACCTCGACAAACCTGCTGAGCTGGGTCGATGCGCACCACCCAATCAAGGACAGCTTCGAGTGCCCGGACTTTTTCCCACTCCCGGTGGACGGCGACCGCGCCAACATGAAATGGGTGTTGATTCAGGGCAATGGGAACTATTCGGCCGGCACGTTTAATGGAGTTGAGTTCAAGGAGGAGACGGGGCGGCGCCCCTGCGACGTGGGCCCGAACTTTTACGCCACGCAAACCTGGAACAACACCGGCACCGGAGATGGACGCCGGATTCAGGCGGCGTGGATGCGGGGTTCCGACTTCCCCGATATGCCCTTCAATCAGGAGATCAGCTTCCCCTGCGAACTGACGTTGCACAGCACCCGAAACGGTTTGCGCCTCTTTCGCAAGCCGATCCGGGAGATAGCCCTCCTTCACAACGGGCAGGACGTGTGGACCAATCGCTTGGTGAAGGCCAAGGAGGTGTTGCCTCTGGAGCCCTCAGGCCGTTTGTTTCAAATCGTGGCCGAACTGAACATTTCGGATGGAGCCAGGCTGATATTCGACATCCGGGGCATTCCGGTGATCCTGACTTCGAAGACGATTGAGTCGGGCACGGCGCCCGCCTCAGTTGCGGGCCGCATCAAGACCGTGGAGATTTTGGTGGACCGTGCCTCGATTGAGGCCTTCGTCAATCAAGGGGAAATCTCCTCAACCCGTTTCGTCTTGCCTCAGGCAAACGGATTATCCGCAAAGGCCGAAGGCGGGCCGGTCACGATCCGGTCCTTGACGGTGTATCCGCTGAAATCGGCCTGGACTGATGCTGCATCGCCTCGACCTTGAACGGTGGGTCATCCTGCCCGCATATTGATAGGAATGCCGGTCGAACTTACAGAGACCTTGCTGAGCAAAGCGGCGGGTTGGGAAGCCATGAAACGGGCGCGCGCTTATTTAGCCCAAGGGGAAGTGCTGAGCTCGTTCTGGGAGCCGCCGCTGCTGCGCGGCGTCGTGCAATCAAGCGGGGTCTCATTCCGCGCCTCGCTCGTCATCAAAGACGACATTGACATCGAGAACCTCTGCACCTGCCGAGAAGCTCGGCAATGGGGCAAGATTTGCGGCCACGTCGTCGCCGTGGGATTGCACTGGCTTCGAGCGCAAAAGGCCGAAGGCGCCCCGCCTCCGCCACGCGCGCCGGCAGGCGGGCTACAGCCGAACCTTCCGCCGAAAAAGGCGTCCGCCCTCGAACGGGACCCCGCCGGCGAAGCTGCAGAGCTGTTCATCATTCTCCCCCCGAATCTCGACCAGGCAATCGCCCGCGGCAAAGTGATGCTCGTGTTTGAAGCCAAGTGGCGGGGCGGGCGGTGTCCCTTGAATGCCTTGCCCAAACGGCGTCCGTTCGCCTTCTCGGACCAGGACAACGCCATCCTGGATCATCTTGAAAGCCTGGCGGATGGCGAGTTGCCGGCTTTGGTGCAGCTTGGCACGAGCGAATTTGCCGCGCTGCTTCCAATCCTGGCCGGGCATCCCAACATCACCCTGGGCAAGTCCAGCGAGGTCACCGTCGCCAGGGAACCGTGCCAACTCCCACTGCGGGCAAGACTGGACGCCAATGGAGAAATCCTTCTCTCGCTCAAGGACCGGACCACGCCGCCGGTGCTCCTCGGCGACTGGGTCTGGCAGCAGCATACGTTTCAGCCCCTCGGTTTACCTCCCGCAGCCAGGAATGTAATGAATGAGCCCGTGCGGGTGCCGCGTTCGCAGGTGCCTCAATTCCTGGGACAGGATTGGGCGCAGTTGCAGGCAAGTGGCGGGCTTGAAGCCGATTTCAAGCCCGAAGACTTCACGCTGGAACCGCAGGCGCCCCGATTCCTGCTCGACCTCAAGGGAGGAATGGCCCGGATCGAGGCCCTCCTCCAATGCGCGTATGGCCCGCGCATTATGACCCTCGGCGTGACATCCTCAGCAGAAGCGGTCTGGCTGCCTGACCCGGACGCCCCAACCCGCTACTCGATCCGCGACCTCGGCGCCGAGCGCGCGGCCTTGGCCCGGCTGCAACGCAACGGCTTTTCCGGCCCGGATGTCCAGGGCAAGCTGCAATTGCTCGGTCAAAACGCGGTGCTGAACTTCTTCGCGCGGGAATTCCCGCGTCTGCAACGCGAGTGGAGTGTGAGCCTGGATGAGCATCTGGAGAACCGCACGCTGAGAAACATCGAGCGGGTTCAGCCGCGGTTTGAAATCACTTCGTCGGGCGTGCAATGGTTTGACCTGGGCGTTGTTTTTGCGTCCAGCGGCGGAGAGACGTTTTCGGCCGCGGACATCCAGCGCCTGATCTTGTCCGGGCAGAGCCACACGCGGCTCAAGAACGGCAAGATGGCGGTCATCGATACGGAGGCGGTCGAGGAACTACAGGAGGTGCTGCTCGATTGCGCCCCCCGGCAGCATGCCCAAGGCTACCGCATCTCGAGCCGGCAGGCGGGTTTCCTCGAAGCCACCCTGCGCCAGCACGGCGATTGGAAGGTCCAAGCGCCGTCCGCCTGGCGCGAGCGTGCGGCAAAGCAGAGCGGTGACGCAAGACTGGAATGCCCGCCACTCGGCGACCTCGAAAACGTCCTGCGCCCCTACCAAAAACAGGGCGTGGCGTGGCTGGGATTTCTGCGCGAGAACGGATTTGGCGGAATTCTGGCCGATGAAATGGGCTTGGGCAAGACGCTGCAAACGCTGGCCTTCCTCCGCTTCGTTCGCCAAACCCAGCCGGGCGTTGCGCCGATGCTCATCGTCTGCCCCACCAGCCTCGTCTTCAACTGGCTGGCGGAAGCAAAGAAGTTCACGCCCCAACTCAACGTCCTGGCGCTTCAGGGCCCGAACCGCCACGCCCTCTTTGATCGGATTCCCGGTTCCGACCTCGTCCTCAGCAGTTACGCCCTGATCCGGCGCGACGCCGAGCGGTATCGCGGTATGGAATTCGACACCGTTGTGCTTGACGAGGCCCAGCACATCAAGAACCGCCAGACCCAAAACGCGCAGGCAGTCAAATCCGTAAGGACACGCAACCGTTTGGTGCTCACCGGAACGCCCTTGGAGAATTCGGTGCTCGATCTCTGGTCGATCTTCGACTTCCTCATGCCCGGTTACCTGGGGACGGCAAAGGATTTCCGCGAGCGCTACGAGTTGCCCATCGTCAAAGAAAAGAATCCCGAAGCCCAGTCCCGCCTGGCTCGACGGCTCCGCCCCTTCATCCTGCGCCGACTCAAGAAAGAGGTCGCCTCCGACCTGCCCGACAAGCTCGAACAGGTCTCCTTTTGCGAGCTGACCTCGGAGCAACGCAGCGTCTATCAGCAACTGGTCGAAGCCAGCCGAAAGGAGGTGCTCGATGCCGTCGGCGCGCAAGGCCTGGCCAAGAGCCGGATGGTGGTCTTGACCGCGCTGCTAAGGCTGAGGCAGGTCTGCTGCGACTTGCGGCTATTGAAACTTGAGGGTGTGAAGCCCGAAGGGGCCTCGGGCAAACTGGACATGTTCGGCGAACTCCTGGAGGAAGTATTGGATGGCGGGCACCGTCTGCTGGTCTTCAGCCAGTTTGTCGAGATGCTGGCGCTCTTGAAGGAGAAACTGGCGGACGAAGGCATCGATTACTGCTACCTCGACGGTTCAACAAAGGACAGGGCCGGAGTTGTGGAGCGGTTTCAAGCCAGTCCCGCCGTTCCCGTGTTTCTGATCAGCCTCAAGGCGGGCGGCGTGGGCCTGAACCTGACCGGCGCCGACACGGTGATCCATTTCGATCCCTGGTGGAATCCCGCGGTCGAAGACCAGGCAACGGACCGCGCCCACCGCATAGGCCAAACCCGTGTGGTCACCAGTTACAAACTCATCACGCGCGACACCGTCGAAGAAAAGATCCTCACACTCCAAAATCGCAAGCGCGAGATCCTGCGCGCGACCATTGGGGGCGAGGAAGAATTTGCCTCCGCCTTGAGCTGGGAGGAAATCCAGGAACTGCTCCAGCCTTGATGCTGCGCCACCCTCGCCCCAAACGGAGCGAGGGTGGTCGAAACGAGAGCGCGAACGCCTTGCCAGGCGCGCTTGGCGCGAGCGGTCACGCCCGCATTGCCTCTAAGGTTTGACTAACCGGTAGAAGCTCTGGGAAGCGTTGGATGGCAAATACAGCAAGTATTTGCCGGCACCCGTGAACACGGCGTTTGTGACATCCAGCCAGCCCGATGGGTCGTTCAGGTCCAGATTGCTCTGGAGTTTGTAACCGGCGGGAACAGTGGGCCAGGAGATTTCAATCACTGGCCGAATCGTCAGTTCGGGCGCGCCGGGCACGACACCAGGCACCGCCAAATAATCCAGTTGGTCCGGCGTGAGCACGCCGCTGGTGATGCGAACGCGATCCATTTCCCCGACGTAGGGGTTATAGAGGCCAGGCTCGGCGCCAATGATCATGGTCGTGTCGGTCCGAACGCCGACCAGGAGACCGCCGGTGTAAGGGACGGTATCGCCCAGGATCCCATCAACGTAGAAGCGCATTTCCTTCCCATTCTCATGCACCACGGCGATGTGGTGCCAGCCGCCGTCCTCGGGAATCGTGGCTTTCGATGGGATATCCAGGATGCCGTACGTGGTCACGAAGACGTGGCGGTTCTGGACGGTGAAGGAAAACGGGCCGCCCGGGCCGTTGTAG
>JBJKSV010000494.1:0-2943 GCA_046703605.1 Limisphaerales bacterium | reverse complement strand
CCGAACCGGAAAGTCCCGGAAATATCCAAGACCTCCCTCGGGATGCACTCCTCACGAAATTGACGAATCCGAGGGAACTAGAGTCGTCAGTCTTCTTCTCAAAACACCCCCTCTATTTTGAGGTCTGACTTTAGCCATCGGCAGCGGAGGGCCGCAGGCGCGAGGGTGGCCTGGAAGCCGGAGCATGTCATCATCCAGTGCAGCCATTTCGCCCAAGCCAGGCGCCTGGCAAAACGGCCGTCGCAGGCCTTGGCAATGGCCTGCCGGGCCTGGAGCCAGGGAATACTCCCGGTGCTGTAAGCGGCCAGAGGCGCGATGGCCATCTCCGCCGCCTCCAGGGGCATGGACATGCCGTTGCCGGTAGCCGGCGGGGTCATGGTCAAGGCGTCGCCGATGCGGCATTCGGACGGCGCGGGGTTGAGCCGCTGACGCAGGCAGAGACCGGCGATGGCGCAGCGGGTGTCTTCGAGGAAATCGGCGTGGGCAAGGCGCCCGCGTATAACCGAACCCGGCCCGCCACGCAAGAGATCCTTCACATGCCAGCCTCTACCCCGTTTCTCGCGCAGGGGCCGGAATAACCCGCGAACATTGACCTCATCCTTCTGAAGCCGACACAGCCCCACATACCCGCCCCTGCTGGCGTGCAGTTCAAGATCGGCGGCGAGCCGGACATTCCGCACATGGACGCTCATGCCGGACCACGCGGCGCCCGACGGCAGGCTCCAGCCCAACCGGCTTCGGACGAACAGCAATTGGCGGAGAAGCTTGTCGAAGAAGGGGTGGCCGACGCCGAACACGACAAGGAGGTCAAAGCGACCCGTCAGGCAAAAAAGACGCAAAAAGCGGGGTGAGGCCCTTCAGCCCTCAACGCGGAACGAGATCTTCTTGATCATCTCACGGCCAAAGCTGTGGTGGAGACGGTCGAGGATTTCCCTTTTCCGATAGCGCACTATTTCGCTGAGCCATACACTGCTGTCCACGGAAACGAAGAGGGTGCCCTTGCGCAGCCCCGTCGGCTGGGCGTGGGCGACGATCGCCGGGTCGAGCAGCCCGTTCCAGACCTTGACGACCTCGGCCTCGGTTCGCCGGCTGTCAATCCGCAGTTCGGAGAGCACTCGCGGCAGGACCGCGCTGAGAGGCCGGGCCGAGAGGGTGCGGGCTTTTTCCGCAGGGGCCAAATCAACGCCCCGCCAATCTGCCAGGACGCGCTGGCGCGGAGAGACTTTGCCTGGGCCAATGGGGGGCGACTTCTTTGGAAATGGAGGGAGCATAAACTCTAGGGAGCCGGGACTCAGACCGCTTGTTCTTGTCAGCGACAATTGAGAATTGAGAATTTCAAATTCAGTCCGGCCTCCCGGGTTCTTCGGTAAGGTGGCGTCGGTTCAGTTTCGCAGTAGAGGTGGATCGGCATCAATTTACGATTTGCAATTGCTAATTCTCAATTCTCAATTAGCCTCCATCATAGCCCTGGTGACCAGAACCGGTCATCCCCCTCCCGGGTAACAATCTTTTTGGCGCAGAACGTGGTGCAAGTCCTCACCGAACTTGACTTGTTTACAGCATGTTTTGAGATTCTACCGCTCTAGCCCCCGGCCACCTCCGCCACTTTGGGTTCCGGGTGCTCATCCAGGACCAAAACGCCATGCGGTTGCAGGTCGTAATTGCCGGAGAAGGAGTTGCCAGTGAGAAAATCGTGCATTGGCTTGTAGAACTGGATTCGGACCGGCGCGTTCTGGTGGTTCAGGAGGAAAAAGACTTCTGAATCCTCCTTCTGGCGCATGCTGACCTCGATGTTCTCAGGAACCTTGAGCAGGGGATGGAGGTCGCAGAGTTGGCGAAGCCACAGGACAAGGTCGCCATAAAAATGCTGGTGGCTTTGGGTGCCGATGTAAATGGCCTTGCCCAGTCCGAAGGTGTTGACGGTCATCGCCGGAAGGCCCGCATAGAAGTCTTTGGCGTAAGTGGCGAGGACCTGGCAATCCTTCGGCTCGATAAGGTCGCACCAGACCCTGGCAGGGTGGAGATGGCTGGTGGGGAAAGCGCCTTTGAAGACGAGGTGGTTTTCCTCGCCCGGCGGCAACTGGTCAAATTCAAGCACTTCCATGCCGAAGAGGTCGGTGAGGTCGTGCGGATAGCCGCTGTCGGGCGCCATGCAATGTTCATCCACAAGGCCGGTATTGAAGGTGGCGACAAGTGTGCCGCCGTTTTGGACATAAAGCTTCAAGCGGTCGGCTTCCCCGCCTGAGAGCAGGTGCAACGAGGGGGCAAGAACGAGTTTGTACGAGGACAAATCCTCCACCGGACGGGCAAAATCGGCGGAAATGTTGCGGTCGTGGAGAGCGCTATAGAACAGGAGGATATGATCGCGGAGGTTGAAATGCTTGTTAGGCTGGTGGGGCTGCTGGAGCACCCAATCGTTGTCGTGAGTGTAGAGGATGCACACCTCGGCGTTGACCCGCGTGCCCTGGATTGCGGGCGCCAGGAGCTTCATCTCCTCGCCCAACTGCGTGACTTCCTTGAAGACGCGGCTCTCCGCGCGGCCATTGTGAGGGAGCACCGCTCCGTGGAATTTCTCCGTTCCGAAGCGCGGCTGACGCCACCGGAAGAACAGGATGGCGTTGGCGCCGCGCGAAACCAGTTGATAGGTGAACATGCGCAACACGCCGGGCCGAACCAGGGAATTGACCTCCTGCCAGGAAACATTGCCGGCCTTATGCTCCATTACCCAAAAGCCGCAGTCGCCATCCGGCGTTCGGATTTCGCCCTTCTTCAGAGAGCGTAGCATATCCATTTCGCAGGCAAGTTCGGATGCCCGGGCCTTGAGCACCGCCGCGCTCTCGATGGAGACAAAGTCGATGACCTCAGCGAGATCGAAGTGATCGAAACGGTGGAGCAGAGGGCGCAAATTGGTCGTGACAGGGCATTTTGGGGAAAGCTCATGGA
>JBJKSV010000493.1:0-3676 GCA_046703605.1 Limisphaerales bacterium | reverse complement strand
GGCGATAGCCCTCAAACCGCTCCTGGGCGCAAGCCGCCCCTTGCGGCCCTGCCAAGAAGGCAATCTGGTTATGGCCGAGCTTGAGCAGGTGCTGGGCGGCGGCATAACCGCCCGCCCGGTCGTCAATTTCAACGGCGGGGAATTGCGCGCAGAAGGAGGGCGCATGGCCGAGGACCACGGTGGGAATGCCGCGAGCGATCAGTTCCCGGTACATGGGAGCGTCGCCTAAGATGCGGTTGGCCGGGCCAATAAACAGCCCATCCACGCGCCGCGCGAGGAAGCGCCGCACGCAGGCCTCCTCGCGTTCGGGCAGATCGAGAGTATGCGCCAGGAGCAGATCGTAGCCCAGCTCGTAGGCGCGCTGCTCGATGGCCAGGATGAGCGGCGCCAGCGCCGGGTCGGTTGAAGAGCTCAAGACCAGGCCGAAAAGCCTGGTGGTGCGAGTGCGCAGCCCCTGGGCCGAGGAGTCCGGCACATACCCAAGCTGCTGGGCCAGGAGTTTGACCCGCGTTTTGGTCGCGGCGGAGACATCCGGCCCGTCCCGCAAGGCCTTGGAAACCGTCATGATCGAGACGCCCGCCTGCTCCGCGATGTCCTTGAGTCGAACCATGGTCCCGTCTAAATGGTTGCGCCGCGCCAGTGCAGTTTGCGGCGCAAGGTTTCGCAGAATGAACTGTTTTTAAGGTGCATCAGGCGGACGGCACGGCGGCTGCGGTGAACCGTTATCTTGTCGCCGCAAGCCAACTCAGTGACAACCTGCCCGTCCGCGCTGAGAATGGTAGTGGGTTTTTGGCTGATAATCTGCACCTCAATTCTGGCCGAGAGCGGGACGATGAGCGCGCGGTTGGAAAGGGTGTGGGGGCAGATCGGAGTGATGGCCAGGACGCCGGCGGTAGGGAAGACTACGGCCCCCCCGGCCGCCAGCGAGTAGGCGGTCGAACCCGTAGCCGAACAGATCAAGAGGCCGTCACAGCGATAGCGGGTCAACAGATCGCCATCGACCCGCACCTCCAACTCGACGAGCCGCGAGATGATTCCGCGGCTGATGACAATGTCATTGAGCGCGTCGCGCTCGATGTCACGTCCGCCGCAGCGCCCCTCGGCCTGAATGAGGGCGCGTGATTCAAATTTGAATTCCCCCTTCCATATACAGGCGAGGGCCTCGGCCAGGTCGGCCGACGGGACCGCGGTCAGGAATCCCAGGCTGCCGATGTTGACGCCCAGCAGCGGCGTGCGCGAGCCGGCAATTTCCCGCGAGACGCGCAGGATGGTGCCGTCGCCGCCGAAAACCAGCAGCAGGTCCACGGCGCGGGCGAGAGCGGCGGCGTTAGAGCAAACGGCGGTCTTGAGGTCGAGATTGGCGAGGCGGGCGGTTTCAGCGTCGCTGTAAAGGGTCCTGCCCGCCTTGGTCACCAGGCGTGCGGCCTGCCCCAGAACGTCGAAGCAGGCGGCCTTGCCGGCGTTCGCGATGACTCCCACGTTTCGGATCTTATCGGCCAGTGTTTTCAAGCAGCACCAGAAATTCCTTATTGCCTGCCGGCCCGAGAACGGGCGACTCGGTGACTCCGCGCCAAGCCAGCCCTGGAACCGCGGCCACGAACTCGCTCAACTCACGAATCACGCGCTCGTGGATGGCGGGGTCGCGGATAACGCCCGCACCCCGGTCCGCCTCGACCTTGCCAGCCTCGAACTGAGGTTTAATCAACGCAATGATTTTACCGGAGCCCGCCAGCAAAGCAACGGCGGGCGGAAGGATTTTGCGCAGGGAAATGAACGAGCAATCGATGACCACCAGGCCGGCCGGATGAAAAGGGGCCGGGAAAGCGGCGGCGGTCAGCCAACGGGCATTGGTTCTCTCCATGACCACGACACGAGGGTCGGAGCGAAGCTTCCAGGCCAACTGGCCTCGTCCCACATCGACGGCATAGACCCGGGCGGCGCCACGCTGCAACAGGCAATCGGTAAAGCCGCCCGTTGAGGCGCCCAGGTCGATGGCAACCTTGTGAGACACCTCGATCCGAAAGAAGTCCAGGGCGTGCTCCAGTTTGTAGCCACCACGACCGACATACTTCTCCGGCGCCAGCAGCGTGATCGTATCCGAAGGTCTAACGGGGTCGCTCGGCTTGCGGGCCGGATGGTCATTGACTTTGACGCGGCCCGCCAGGACGCTCCGTTTGGCCTGCTCCCGGCTCGGAGAGATGCCGCGTTCGACGAGTGCCTGATCCAGGCGAGCGGTAGGCATAGCATCAGTTAGCAATCGGGCGCTTGTCAATGAGTGATGGGGTTGCCAAAAGCAGGGCAACCACAGCCGTCACGCCTCGCAGCGCAACGATGCCAGGCGCCAGGCAATGAGCCGCCGCGGCGGAGAGGCCAAAACCGGATGCCGCGGTGTGCGTCGCTGAAGCGAAAAGCTCGAGAGGCGTAAAGAAAAAGACGACTAACACTGCGGTCGCGGCCAATTGCCAATAACCGTAGGCCGCAGTTTGACGCCACGGTCGCAGAAGTGCCTGCGCCACGCAGCGCGAACCCAGGACGGCCAGAATCCAGAGCACGGGAGGCAGGAGCCAGAAATGAATGCCCTGGCCCACAGCATCACCCGCCGTGCCAACCAGGGCGATGATCGCCGAGGCCAGAAGGACGTTTTGGAGGGGTAACCGGCAGCTCATGGACACGATCAACGTTATGGCCGCTTCTACGAGGAGCAAAATCGCAAGAAGCCGAGGATACCCGGGCACGCTCTCTGGAAATGCCCATTTTGCGCATGCCAGGCCGGCCAACGCCAGGAACAAGCCAAGCAGCGGGCGCCTGAGCCTTGCGGCAAGTCCGCCATGTAAACAGGCTCGCGTTCTCAAGGGCCTTTCTTGCATTGATGCAATAGCTTATTGCATCGAAGAGCCAAATTCACTCAAATTCTGCCTCGCATGAAGCTGCCGCACGCTGAGCAAGCGGTTGTTCCTCAGAACAAGACGGCCAGGGAGATTCACCACGACCGGGCGCTCCGTTTTGGCCTCAGACTTGCTTGTCGGGAGGTGAAGTCTTAATGCAGGCATGAGGATTGAACGAGCAAGAGAGCTGATTGAGAGGTGCGCTCAGGAGATGAGCGCCCGCTATAGGAAGGTCGTGTTCGATGAGTGGGCGATGGTGGCTTTGGGCGGCGGGCGCGGCCACTTATTGAGCTACATAGGGCCGCGGCGGGAAGGCTTCAAGCGGAACTTCATGGAGGACACGGGCGCCCTCCGGGAAGGCCTGATGGAAAGGGCCTATAGTATAGGAGACTTCGAATTCGCGCGGCACGGAGTGGGCACCGGGTTCGAGGCCTTCATGGTTCTCGGAACGGGGATCTATCTCATTTGTAACCACACTGTCCAAGCGATGGACACCATCGCGAAAGACCCGCTCTGGCTTGCGGCCCAAGTGCCGTTTGTGGAGCTGAGTGATCGGTTCCGCGCGGATCCCGTTGTCGAGGCGGAGCCTCGGGCCTCCTGAGGCCCATTCCGCGGCAAGGGGAGTCAGTGCGAGAGGCCCGTGTAAAGAAAAACGGCGTAGGCCGCCGCGAGGACCGATCCAACCAAGCGCGGCAAACGCCCCAGCGAGGCCACAAACAGGAAATGGACGACGATGGCACGCATGAGGAGGCAGGCACCGGTCTGGAAGTTGGGCGGCACGGCGAGGGGAT
>JBJKSV010000492.1:0-2844 GCA_046703605.1 Limisphaerales bacterium | reverse complement strand
CTTCTGAAGCTTGTATAAAAGGGCCTCAAGTCCCTGCGGTCGAGCCGCGAAAACGATCTTGCTCGGCCGCTCCTTCGCCTCCTGGGTAATCAACGACAGGAGCGGCAAGGGAATCTCTTCAGTGCGATGGGCGTCATCGACCAGCACGACGCGAGCCGGTGGACTGCCCAGGAATGCGAATGAGAAATCATCGTCTCCGCGGTGCGGATTCAGGAAAAGCATTTCCAGTCCTGGCATGCTCTTAGGCAGCGTTCTGCACAATTCCCAAAGCAGCCGGCTCTTGCCCTCACCACCCATCGCGCTGACGATTTGAACCAGATGGGGTCCCTTCACGAATGTTCTCAATCCTCCCAGTTCCTTTTCCCGCCCGACCAGCTTCCAGTCATGCCTAAAGTGCTTGTCCGGGCCGAGGGACGACTCAAAGAATCGCTCCGGCGGGATCAACGCCTCGGTTGTGTACGGGGCGAACCGTCTCAATTCTTCGCGCGGCAGAAAGTAAAGCACTTTGGCCTGTTGCGAGGCTGGCACTCGAAGCTTGAATTCGGCGCAGATGGTACTCAGGTTCCAAAAGGTCCAGTCGGGGTGTTTTTCCATCTCATCCTGGACTGCCTGGTGCGGGTCGCACGCAACGACTAGAAAGTAGTGATGGGCTTGGTACTGTTTAGCCTTGTCGATAGCCGCGCGAGTTTGAGACGCATTCCAACTCTTGCAGCGCTTGCACTGGAAGGCCCAAAGCTCCCCGCCTTCAACTTCAACCCGCAAATCAATTCCTTTCTGGTTGCGCCCTGAGCCGGCCGCGTAAAGGTCGGCAGATACGACACGCCTGGAGACCACCAGGCCGTGGCGCCTGATGGTGAGAGACGAAACGGCCCTCAAGAAGTGGAGGAAGAACTCTTCGAACATGCGCGGCTCGAGGTCGGCCAAGCGCAGGCGGAGGCAGGCATCCAGGTATTTCCAATTCTCAAGGGCCATTGCTCTTGCAATTTAGATGCTATAGCTCTAATTTGCAACGTTGAAGATGCAATTCCAAACCCAAATACCTCGCTCCACCATGGTCGCTCGCATCCGTAATGGGCTCGCCCACTCCCCCATCACCGCCCTCCTAGGTCCCCGGCAGTGCGGCAAGACCTGGTTGGCCCGCGGATTCGCCAGTTCACCGGAAAGCTACTTTGACCTGCACACCCTCGTCGCCCGTGCGCAGCTCGAGGACAGCAACTTTCGCATTCTCGACGGCCTGCAGGGAGTCGTGGTCATAGACGAAGTGCAGGAAAAGCCGGAACTTTTCCTTAAGCTACGGGTGCTCGCGGACCGCCCCGAAAGTTCGACCCGCTTTCTGATCACCGGCAGCGCCTCGCCGGGCATGATCAAGGGAGTAGCGGAAAGCCTCGCTGGTCGAGTTCGGCTCCTGGCCCTGGGCGGTTTCAATATTCAAGAGGTGGGGTTGGAGAATTGGCAGAAGCTTTGGATTCAGGGAGGATTTCCCCGCTCCTACCTGCATGAACTGGAGGAGGAATCGCTCAATTGGCGGCTCGACTACATCGAGCAGTTTTTGCGACGTGACTTGCCTCTGCTGGCCGAGACGCACTTGACCGACGAGCAGCGGCGGCGGCTTACCCAAATCATCGCCCACAAACATGGGCAATACTGGAACCACTCGGAGGCCGCCAGCATCATCGGCGTGAGCTATAAGACAATTCAACGGCACCTGGAGATCCTAAAGGGGGCCTACATCCTGCGAGAGTTGCCGCCTTTTTACACGAATATCCAAAAACGGCTCAGAAAGGCCCCGAAGATCTACCTGCGGGATAGCGGGCTGCTGCACGCGCTGCTGTTAATCCAGACTCACCCAAGGCTCTCGGCGCATCCTGGCTTGGGAGCCTCATGGGAGGGCTTCTGCATCGAACAGATTATCAGCCTGACGCACTCACGCGAAGAAGAATGCTTTACGTGGTCCGTCCAGAGCGGCCCTGAAGTGGATCTGATATTGACCAAGAAGAACGGTCTTTTCGGTTTCGAGTGCAAGGTCTCAGACGCGCCGAGGCGGACAGGTTCGATGCTCACGGCACTCGAGGACCTAGGCTTGGTCAGGCTCTGTGTCGTCTATCCAGGAGACGTGGATTATCCGCTCGATGAAAGGATCGAGGCTGTCGGAATCCGTAACCTTCCCCGCGCACTCTCAAAAGTCACTTGAGCGTCCGCTGCATCAGACACCTCTGTCATGGTCCACTTCTTGACCGGGGCCGAGCTTCTCCGACGTGTCCGCGGTAATGGATTGCATCTCCGGAGCCTGAGCCATGGCTGGCGGCGCCGGCTCGTAATCCAGGCACGGGGCCAGCCAGCGTTCCAGCACGGGCAGGTCCATTTGCTACCGGCTTTGGTAATCGAGAAGCTGGTCCCGATTGATCTTGCCCACCCCGAAGTATTTCGACTCCCTGTGCGCGAAATAGAGGCCGCTGACACTTGCGCCTGGCCACATCGCGCAGCTCTCCGTGAGCTTGATGCCGGTGTTCTTCTCCACGTCCAGCAACTTCCAGAGCGTCCATTTCTCTGTATGATCGGGGCAGGCGGGATAGGCTGCGGCGGGGCGGATGCCGCGGTAGCGCTCGCGGATGAGGTCTTCTTTGGCCAGGTTTTCATTTTTGCCATAGCCCCATTCGCGCCGTACCTGTTCATGGAGGAATTCAGCAAAGGCCTCGGCCAGGCGGTCCGCCAGGGCTTTGGTCATGATGGAATTGTAGTCGTCGTGGTCGCGCTCGAATCGCCGGCACAATTCATCGACTCCAAAGCCGGCGCTGACCGCAAACGCGCCGATGTGGTCCTGGAGCGGCTCGAGGGCGGAAGTTC
>JBJKSV010000491.1:0-15183 GCA_046703605.1 Limisphaerales bacterium | reverse complement strand
CCTAACAGGAGTGCGAGGTGTTGCCGGGCGTGGCTGATGTACGCCCTGGCCGATCAGACTGTGGCGTTGATGAAGGTCTTGAGCAAGGATGGCTGGGTGATCGTGAGCCAGTCCGATGAGGTTCTATACTCCAAGCGGCGCCTACCATACGCGTTCCGAACGAATATCACCACTGCCGAAATCGTCATTAACACAGTACCATTATCTCGTCTCGCCTTGTGCCTCGTCGGGATCCTTCGCGCGAGGGTTCCGCCAACCGCTAACGTCCCAGGATCGCAATTGCCTGCCCCACGCTCGGTTCGGTGCGTCGAGGCGGATGCCGCTCGGCCAACGAGAAAGGGTCAGGATGCGCAGTGACATCTCAGACAGTTCCCGTTTCGGGCCAACGAATGCGCCCCCGGGCTTTTCGCGGGTGGAACTGATAGCCGCCCTCGCGATGGTCGCCATCGTTGCCGTCCTGCGACATAGACCCGGGTTCGGATGTCATCCGACACGGGGCGGCGATCCATGCTTTGAGATTTCAGATCCCAGATGCCCGAAACGCTGTGGCAGTTTCGAGCCGAGGCCCGGGGCCCTTCGATGCCGTGCCCCACGCCGCTCTCTGGCAGAGCGTGTTTGGCGCGGCGCGGGAGGGAGCGTACAGGCCGGCTTCACCCTCATTGAGCTGCTGGCGGTGATTGCAATCATTGCGATTCTGGCGGCGCTGCTTCTGCCGGCGATTAGCGCGGCCAAAGTCAAAGCGCAGTCGATGGTGTGCGTGAATAATCTCAAACAACTCCAGACCTGCTGGCTGATGTATGCCAACGACAACAACGGGTTTGTGCCGCCCAACAAGTCGAGGCTGGTTGGCGGTGCGTGGCGCAGTTCGCCCGACTCCTGGATTGGCAACAGCAGCGCCCCTTTCGATTCCACCTTCGACAACATCCGTAATGGCCTGCTCTTCAAATACGACTACAACCGTTCGCTGGCGATTTATCATTGTCCAGGCGACCACGCGATGGTGGCGGGCCATCCCGGTGTGCTCCGCACCCGCAGTTATTCCATGAGCGGCTGCTGGGGCGGGCGGACCAACGAGGTGCAGACGACGGTCGCCCGGCTCAACCAGGCGTCCAACCCGGCCAAGCTCTTTGTGTTCATCGACGAGAACGAGGACAGCATCGACGACGCCCATTTCCTGACCTGGCCCAATCCAGATAATCGGTGGGTCAACATGCCCGCCGACCGGCATGGCGGGGCAGGCGTGCTCTCCTTCGCCGACGGGCGGGCGGAGCGGTGGAAATGGAAATGGCCCAAGCAATTCAAGAAGAAGCAGAGCTATTGGAAGCAGGCGGAAAACGCGGCGGATTTGGCCGACCTGCGTCGGCTCCAGCAGGCCATCCTGCCCGTTACGGATTACAGGCCGCAGCAATAGATCTGGAAATAATCCCCGTCACGTCAGCGTGTTGGGGATACGGAATGCCGCGCTTGCGGACGCTTATCAGGATCCCGTCCGGCTTGAACTGGAGGACGGCTGGCCAAGGCACCTTCCCAGAGGGCCGAGCGATGACGATCCGGCAGTTTCAGATTTGGGAAGCCAAGCCTCCCTATTTCGAACTTGATCACTGGTTCGTCCGGATCGGCGGACAAGAGCGTCTGATTACCTGCGCTCGACCAGGACTCGCAGGCGTTTCGCGATAAATTCCCCTGCGTTCCCGGCAAAGGTCCAGTCCGGGTTGCCTCCGTGCTGGTTGCCAATCCCGAGGTCGGCGTGGCTGCCCTCGCTCCAGTGGTTGAGGGCGAAGAGCGTCTGCCGGGCGGCGTGGTTGTGGACCTGCATGCACCCGTAGCCATTCGTCGGGTCACTGGGCTGGTCTCCAAAATCATAAAGTTGCGAGGATGCATGCGGGACGTGAGCGGCGTTTTCCGGCCCGTAATTGTTGGGCCAGAACTCGATGTTGCCGCCCTTCAGGTTCGTGCCCTGCGCGACGCCGCGCACATTGGAATAGACATCCATGTCGGATACATTCTCCTGGAAGTGCGCCCCGGAGGCGTAAGTGGGAATACCCATTTTGGCCAAGTCCTGGGTAAAGGGGGTCATCGAGACATAAAGATACTCCGTGACGCCGTTGTTGCGCTGCAGTTCCAGGAAATAGGCGATGCGCTTGACCGGGCCGGTAATCTTGGCTCGGTTGTCGATGTCGTAATGGATGTCCGGCCCCAACTTTGCGAGGTCGAGATCATAGAGGACCTGGTAATCCTTGGCCTCCGGCACTTTCATCTCCAGCAAATCGCGTTTCGGCACACGACCGGCCCGGAAAGCGCTCGCGGGAAGCCCCGCGCCATTCTCGAGGTTCGGCTCGGCAAGCATGCTCCAGGCAAACCGCATCGCCACCGGGTGCTCCACTTCGGGCGAGGAGAGCAGCACCGAATCCCCATCGATTTCAGCGTCGGCTTTCACAAAGCCGCCCTCGTCGCGATCAATGATCTCAAACCAATCGAGCGGCTTTCCATCCCGGCTTTTGAGACCGCCGTTGGCATCATCGAATGTGACACGCAGTTTGTCGCCATCGGTCTCCATCGACTTGAAGGTTGGGCCGGAGCAGACCAGCGAGCTTTCGCCATAGGTTTTGGCCAGGGCCAGCAGGGCCAAACGGCGCCCGACTTCCTGTTTATTCTTGGGGTGGATGTCTTTGACGTTGCCAATGTCGTTAATAACCGCCATCCCGCAGTCTGGAATCTCTTCTGCCGCCGCCGCCTGGGCCTCCCAGAACTCGCCCATGACTTCCGGATCGCCGCCATAGTTGAACGGAGCAATTTGCACGAAATAGAACGGGAAATTGCCTTCACCCCAGAGCTCGCGCCAGCCGCGCACCAGCGCCTTCATGTGCTGGGTATAGAGCCGGCCGGTGCCGTAGTTGGACTCGCCTTGATACCAAATAGCCCCACGGATTGTGAATGGGCAGAGGGGATGGATCATCCCGTTATAGAGGGCGGTGGCCTGTTGCAGGTCATGCACCGGGCGCAATTCCTCCGGATAGGCTGGCATCACGGGGACAATTTGGTCCTGTTGCATCGCCTGACGCGCCGAGTCCAACCATTCCCCCATCTTGTCGAGGAATTGGCCCATACGTTGCCGGTGAAGCGCGGTCGCCGGGTCGGCCAGTTCGACTTCTTCGTATTCATGGCGCAGACTCGAAACCGCGGCAAAGCCCTCTGGCGGCGTCCATGGTTCAATCCGCGTCCCGCCCCAATCAGCCTCGATCAGGCCAATGGGAACATCCAGCTTCTTGTAGAGGTCTCGCCCAAAAAAGTAGCCTGCGGCGGAGAAACCATCCCAACCCCCTTCGGCGATTGTCTTGGGGGAACAGACCTTCCAGGAGGCGGGAGCGATATCTTCCTGGGCTTGAGGCGTCCACCGGTTTGGCACCATCAAGAGCCGGATTTTCGGATAATTTGCGGCCGCGATTTCTTCCTGGGCATTGTTGACCCGCCCGATGCCCATCTCCATGTTCGACTGCCCAGAGCACAGCCATACCTCGCCCACCATCACATCATCAAACTCCACCGTGCTCGATCCGCTCACGGTCATCGTGTACGGCCCTCCCGCTTCCATGGACGGGAGCTTGAGCTGCCATTCGCCTTTTTCGTTTGCCTTGGCTGTGGCCTTTTCCGAAGCCAATTGCACCGTGACAGTCTCTCCGGGCTCCGCCCAGCCCCAAACCGCCATCGGCTTCTCCTGCTGCAGCACCATGTGGCTTGAAAACACCCGAGGCAACCGGACTTCCGCCCGACCTGCCGAGGCGCAAGTTCCCAGGGCCACAACCCCGGCCGCAATGCAGCCGGCCAATCGAATGAAACCTGTTGTCTTCATAAGTCTTGTAATCGAGAGCGCAGGTTCACTGCCTTCTCGTTCGGGTCTGTTGGACGATAAATGGCGGATGATGAATGCTGGAGGTTCGGTTTTCTTTCCCCAGCCTCGTATCTCCAGCCCTCACTATCCCGCCCGCGCTATTGGGTCTTCTCCAGCGGATGCGGGTATTTCCTCCTAAACCGGTTGCAGGAGGCAATGTCCAGCTTGCCCTGGTCGTTCTCCCACACCTCGTCGTACACCGGTTCACGCGGCGGGGTCTTTAATGGATGTTCCTTGAGGATCTGACCCTTCTCATCGGCGTCCACCTCAAAAAACCTCACCTTCTGGTTCCGGTTCCATCGATTCGAGAGAACCACCAGGACCTTCCGCTTCTTCGAGCCTTTCTTGACCATGATTTGTTTGCTTTGGCGCGTCACGGCCCTTCGCCGTGACCTCTTGTGTCTGTCCCAGGACTAACAAATTGGGCATCCCTTTGTCCAGCGCTTCCGAGGTCAGAGGCGGGCGACCTTACGGGCGGATCGGTCTCAAGCCACTCCGGCGCACGTGGAGGCTCAACATGCCTGCCGCGAGAGTCGAACACCGAGTTTCAGAAGTTTGGCGGCGTTGACGTCACTGCGAGCCTCGGCGTAAATGCGCAGGATCGGCTCGGTGCCCGAGCCGCGGAGCATGAGCCAGGAAGAGTCGCGGGCGATGAACTTGACGCCGTCGTAGGTTTTGACATCCGCGATGGGCGACGCCAGGAGCCGGGCTGGGGGATTTGCACGGAGGAATTCCATGAGGCGCTGGCGCTTTTCGAGAGGGAAATGGGTATCGATGCGCCCATAATAATGAGGACCAAATTCCTTCTCGAGATTGGCGACAAGGCGGCGGACCGGCAACCGTTCGGTGGCCAAAAGTTCGAGCAGAAACAGGCCCGCGGCGATTCCATCCCGCTCCGGGATATGGCCGGGAAACCCGATACCGCCCCTCTCCTCGGCGCCGAGCAGGACAGCGCCTTTGATCAACTCGGTAGCGATGTATTTGAATCCGACCCCGGTTTCGACCAGTTCGAGACCGTAAGCGTCGCACATCTTATCGACCATCGAGGTGGTGGTCAGGGCCTTGACCACCCGGCCGCGGCGCTTGCGGTGGACGACGAAATGGCGCAGGAGCAGGCAGATGACCTGGTGGGTGCTCAGATAGTTGCCGTGTCCGTCCATGGCGCCCACGCGGTCGGCGTCGCCATCAGTGACGAGGCAAATATCATGGGGGTGCCTCTTGAGGAAAGCGGCACTGCGGACGTAGTTCCGCTCAATAGGGTCCGGGTTGATGCCGCCGAAGAGGGGATCATGATTGCCATTCAGGGTGGAGACTTTGCACGAAGTGCCCGCCAGCAACTGGTCGAAGCAGCCGGCCCCAACGCCATAGAGCGCCTCGTGGGCAAAGCGGAGTTTTGAATTTGCGATGAGCTTGAAATCGACCAGCCTCTTGAGGGCGGAGAAATGGGCCGGACGAAGGTCGCGCAAAACGAGGCGCTTGGCCTGACGACCTTCAAGAGGGCCCCGCTTGACCTCGTTTCGGTCCAGCCAGGCCTCCACCTCCTTGCACAGGGAAGCGTCCGCCGACGCGCCGTGGTGAGACTTAAGTTTGAAACCGTTGAAGATCGGTGGATTATGGCTAGCGGTGATCATCACCCCGCCAACGGCGTGCTGGTGCTTGACGGCGAATGAGACCGATGGAGTCGGAGTCGGTTCGGGTGCCAAGACAACCTGAAAATCGTTGGCCGCGAGGATTTCGGCCACGCGCCGGCCAAAATCGGCGGAGAGGAACCGCCGGTCGTAACCCACGACAACCTTATTTTGGGTTCCGGCGACCGGGTTATTGTTCCAATAATCGGCCGTGGCTTGAGCGACGCGCTCGACGTTGGCAAACGTAAAGTCTTGCGCGATCACACCGCGCCAGCCGTCGGTTCCGAATCTGATGGTTTGCATAGAGTTAAGTTCGCTCGGGTCTGCTCTCCAATTTCAACCACGAATAGGCACAAATGAACACAAATGACCGGAATGCGACAGGGGATGGTTTCAGCGCGCTTTGTGACGCATGGGTTTGGGAGGGGGCGACGACCCTTCGACAGCCTTGCGCATCTTTCTTACCGCGGCGGTGAGGTTGTGGCGATGAAAGAGCGTGGTGCCACTGATAAAGGCATCGGCGCCGGCACGGGCGCATTCAGGGGCGGTCTCAAAATCGACGCCGCCATCCACACCAATGTGGTAGCTCAGACCGCGTTCCTGTCGCCAAGCCGCGGCCTGCTGTATCTTTGGGAGCATTTCATAGATGAATGACTGGCCGCCGAAACCTGGGTTGACGGTCATGATGAGCAGGGAATCGACTAGGGGCAGGAAGGGGCGGGCCAGCGAGATTGGGGTTGGAGGGTTAATCGCCAGGCTGACCTTCACGCCAAGAGACTTGATTTTCCAGAGGAGAGAAGTGACCGTGGCGTCGCCTAGCTCGACATGAATATTCATCTGGTTGGCGCCGGCCTGGGCGAAGGGTTCGAGGAGGATGGCCGGTTTCGAACACATCAGATGGACATCGAAAAAGAGCCGGCTTCGGGGCCGCAGCGTCTGGACCAGGGCGGGCCCGAAGGAGATATTCGGGACAAAGTGGCCGTCCATGATGTCCAGATGCAGCCAGTCCGCGCGCGCGGCATTGACGCGCGCGACCTCTTTTTCGAGATGCCCGAAATTAGCCGCCAGCAGTGAAGGCGCGATGATCATTGGCATAGGCAGCCCCCCAGACCGGCCCTATACAGGGGACGCTCCCCGAGAGTGACGCTCGGGACCTGACAAATCCGAAACTCGAAACCCTAAATTCGAAACAAATCCGAACTTCAAGGGTGCCAATGACCAAAACCCCAGGTCCCGGCCAGTTTTGAGCATTTCCCCTTGCCGCATTTGAGATTGTTTCGAGTTTCGGGCTTCGGATTTCGGATTTAGAGTTCAGCCAGAGGTGCGGGCGTACGGGGAGGATGACCACTACACTGGAGCAGGAGCCGGCGTGCCCAGTCCCGGCAGTTTTGGCGGGGCGGGCTTGCCAGGGGCCTCCGGCAGCGGTGTTCCCGCCGGGGCGCCCAGAGTCGCATCAACCTGCGATGCCGGAGGAGGCGGAGTAAACTTGCCAGTGCGGACAATTTCTTCGACTTGCGCACCATCGAGAGTTTCGTATTCGAGCAGGGACTTGGCTACGAGCTCCAGTTTGTCGAGGTTGGAGGTGATGAGGTCCTTGGCAATCTTATAGGACTCGTCAATAATGCGCTTGATTTCGGCATCGATCTCCTGGGCGGTGAACTCGCTATAGACCTTGGTCCTGGCCATCTCGCGGCCGAGGAAGACGTATTCGTCATCATCGCCATATTGGACCATGCCGAGGCGATCACTCATTCCCCACTGCATGACCATGGCGCGGGCCATGTTCGTGGCCTGCTGGATGTCGCCCGCCGCGCCGCTGGAAATATCTCCGGAGATGATTTCCTCGGCGATACGACCGGCCATGGTCACGGCTATCATCTCGAGCATTTCCTTGCGGCGCCGGTTCAGCACATCCGTCTTCGGCAGAGACATGGTCGAGCCGAGCGATTGGCCGCGCGGGATAATCGTTACCTTGTGCAACGGATGCGTATGAGAGAGCAGCACGTTCACGAGGGCATGGCCGGCTTCGTGCCAGGCGGTGAACTTCTTGTCCTCGTCGGTCATAGCCAGGCTGCGGCGCTCGCGTCCCCAACGGACCTTGTCGCGGGCCTCTTCCAACTCCACCATGCCGACCGCCTTCTTGCTCTGGCTGGCGGCCAGCAGAGCGGCTTCGTTGAGCAGGTTGGCCAATTCTGCGCCGGAATAGCCGGGCGTGCCACGGGCGATAACGGACAGATCGACCGTTGGAGACAGTTTCACGTTCTTAGCGTGGACTTTGAGGATGGCCTCGCGTCCGCGCACATCCGGGAGATTGACCGTGACCTGGCGGTCAAAGCGGCCAGGCCGCAACAGGGCCGGGTCGAGGACATCGGGCCGGTTGGTAGCCGCGATGATAATGATGCCTTCCTGGGTATCAAACCCGTCCATCTCGACCAGGAGCGCGTTGAGGGTCTGTTCACGTTCATCATTGCCCCCGCCCAGGCCGTGCCCACGGCTGCGGCCAACGGCGTCGATTTCGTCGATGAAAATCAGGCAAGGCGTGTTCTTCCGGGCCTGCTCGAACATGTCACGAACGCGGCTGGCGCCAACGCCGACAAACATCTCGACGAAATCTGAGCCGCTGATGCTGAAGAAAGCGGCATCCGCCTCGCCGGCGATGGCTTTGGCCAACAGGGTCTTGCCCGTGCCCGGAGGGCCCACCATGAGAACGCCTTTAGGGATGCGCCCACCCAGGCGCTGGAATTTCTTGGGGTCCTTCAGGAATTCCACCAGTTCGGAGACTTCCTCGATGGCCTCGTCAATGCCGGCCACGTCTTTAAAGGTGGTTTTGTTCCGTTCCTTGGCCAGGAGCCGGGCCTTGCTCTTGCCGAAGCTTAAGGCGCCTTTGCCAGCCATTTTAATCTGGCGTATGAAGATGAACCAGATCAGAACCGCGATCAAAACGATCGGCAGGACGCTCCAGATAGCTGTCAGGAGCATGGTGTTGCCTTCATGGGGCTCGAAGTGCTTCACGAGGGGGAGGCTGTAGATCTTGTCCTCCAGCCGGTTGGTGAGCCGAATCTTGGCGCGGAAGGGAACAAGCTTGGGTTCGCCGTTCTCCATCACGGTGTGACCCTCGGCGTCCCTGGCAATGTACTTGCCGGTGACATCGTTGAGAATGCCTTGGGGATTGTAGTTGACCGTGGCCTGCGCGATGTCGTTTGAATCGATCTTCTGCTCAAACTGGGCTTGGGTGAGGGGCTCGCCCTGTGTGTCCATGTGCTCCCGGAACATCATCAGGACGATGATGCCGGTAAAAATCGCTATCCAAATCAGCCATGTACGCGGTGGAACCCGAAGCTCGCCGCCTTTTCGAGGGTTCTTGTCGTCGCCGTATCTATTGTCGTCTGCCATCTTGCGCTTTTCGTTGTGGCAAAATTTAACACCGAACGGGCCCCATCGCAATGGGGCATTTAAGCTCTTTCCCACCGCCACATCAAGCATTGTTTTGTACTTTGGGTGACTTTGAAACCCTCTGAGATGCGCAGGCCTTCCACCCAGAAGAGCTGCTGTCCCGCGCCAACTCCCACGACTAACCGGCGCCGTACGGGGGCTGAGACCTTCTTATTCGTGAAGAGGTCCTGCAGCTTCGCCGGCCGCTCCAGCCCGATCGGCTGGAACCGGTCACCCGGACGCCAGTGACGCAGAACGACGCGATGGCCTACCGCCGCAGCATCAAAAACCTCGCGTCCCTTAGCCGGCTCCGGGGGCTTGGGCGTGCGGCTCTCAACAAATCTCCACGTGATCTTGAGGCCGTCAAAGATCGCCTGGCCACGCGGTTGGCCGAGGACCAGTTCGAGCGCGCCAGCCTGGAAGCCAAGGTGGGGAGTGCCAGACTCCGATACGAGCACTTGGCCTTTTGGGGTGCGGGTGGCAAAGAAGTGTTTCTTGGCCTGCTGCGCGCCGGCTTGGCCTGGAGCCGCACCGGATGCGGGGCGGACGCTCACGGCCTTATTGGGAACGAGCCGAAGCCGCTCGACGAGGTCAAAATCGGCAACAATGCCGCGTTGGAGCAACTGGCGCTGGAGGCAGCGGCGCTGCACCGCTATTGAGAGGCCGGAAAATAAGCCTGTGGCGGACTCTCTCGGAGGTCGGTTCCGCCGCTTGCCCGTGACGGTTTCGGCCCTGTTCTCAGCCAGCCATTCCTCGGCCATTTCTCCGATGCACTCGCCCTCGGCCTCAAGGATAGACATGAGGCGGAGAATCGTCCCTTCGAGAGCGGGCTGGTATTTCTCCTTGAGCAACGGGAGCAACTCGTGGCGGATACGGTTGCGCTGGAAGTCCAGGAGGGCGTTACTGGCATCCTCGCGGAAGAGCAACCCTGTTTCCGAGGCGAAGGCCCTCAGGTCTTCCTTGGACTGGTCCAGCAGCGGACGGACCAATCTGATCCGCGAATCGGCTGGGGAGACGCTCTGCCATTTCATCCCCGCCAGCCCTTCGCTCCCGCTACCGCGCAGAAGCCGAAGAAAGAACAGTTCGAGTTGGTCGTCGGCATGGTGAGCCAAGCCGATACTCGCGCTGCGGGTGCGGGTGGCCGTTCTGGCAAGGAACTCGTGCCGCATCTCCCGCGCCGCCATCTCCAGGGAGAGTTTGTGGGAGTTGGCGTAACCCCGAACATCGGCCCTTGCGACGCAGAAAGGCAGTCCCAGTGCTTCCACCCTGGTTTGAACGAGCCGTTCATCGGCGTCGCTGTCGCGACCGCGCAGTTGATGGTTCAGATGGGCAACACCCAGGTGCCACCGGTTCTTTGCCGCCAGAGCGTGAAGCCCCGCAAGCAGCACCATTGAATCGAGCCCGCCGGAGACGGCAACCACGATCCTCTCGCCGGGCTGGAAGAGGCTGCGGCTGCGAATATTCTGCTCAATGCGCGTGATCAAATCGCTCACGCCGCCATCCTAGCCGGGCCTTCCGAAAATCGCGACAGGTTTAAAGCCTCGTTATGGCTTTGCTCCGCGGTAATCCGGCTTGAACCGGCCACTTGAGATTTGAAGCGTGAGGTGTCAATTGCCGGGCCCCTAACGCTCTTGAACCGAACCTTTCGGGCGGCGATTCGTTCTACGGCCGGGAGGCCGGGAGAACCGGATTGATTGGCCCTGGTATATGGTTTATGGGTTACGTATATGAAGTTTACACTCGAATTGCCGGATGGATTCGGGCGCAGGTTTAAAGCCACAATCCCCAATGGCCGGCGCTCCAGGCTGGTAGCCGACGAGGACATGGAGCGGATCGAGAAGGCGCTGAAGCGCGTCCTGGAACTGCCGTGACGAGGCATCTCTCAAAGCAGGCCGGCCTGTTGGAGCCGTTGCTCCGCCCAGGCTGCGTCTTCGGGTGAAAGAGCCGGTTCCAGGAGGAGGCGGTAATTGAGGAGATGGTATCGGCCTCGTTCATGGCACTGGTCAACGAGCGGTTGCATGTCCAGCAGGACGTCCGCATCGCTCGGGCGCAAAGGGACTCGAATGACCGGCAGACGGTCCCGAAACCGGATGGGATAGACCTCATAATCGCCTGGGCGCACCGCACGAAAGACGCTAATGCCGTAGCAAGCGTTAGCCTGTTGCAACACCGCTCTGATGACCTGTGGAAAGAGCCAGGCGCCTTGCCGCAGCAGGTCGATTTCCACCAGCTTGGCCCCGCCGCTTATAAAGCCTCGCCGCTTTCGAAAGTAGCGGTCGCGTTCCGCCGATTCGAGCTTGTTGCTCGGGCTGAGCAATTCGATAACGGTGACAAGCCTGCCGGTTGTATCGCGGATCTCGATCCACCGTTCAATTTCGTCGTCCACAAAGACCCGGATCGGTTCAGTGGCAACCTGTGGTGGGAAGGTTGGCGGCGCGCCCGCCACTTGTGTTGGGCCGGGCTCCTTGAGCGTCCACGGTTCGCGGACCTGCACATCCGGGACATACGTAACCGCCTTCGCTCCGGCGCCAATCGCCACGACCTCTTCCTCTGGCGCCGCGATCAGATCCGGCGGAAGCCGCTCCTGCAAGGCGTCCCGAATGTAAGCGATGAGCATAGTGTGGGACCCCCGCCACCGTTGCTCGAAGAAGGGGTTCATGCCCGGGAACGGATTCTTGGTCGTCATGTTTGATAAGTACTGGATGCAGGCGCTCCTGGCAATGCCGTCTCACAACCCGTCGGGTTGCCAAGTCAGTTCGCGCTTGACCCCATTGCCGCTCGGAATAGGCTCGGCTGCATGAAATTAAGCAAACAACAATGCTCATCATTGGTATCAAATAACCTCCATTGCCAGAACGCCAGTCCGGTTACGCGCCGAACTTTTCTCGGCACGGCCGCCGGCGTCGTGGGCGCGGCATCCCTGGGCATGGTCGGCGCCGGCGCTCTCGCGCCAATGAGCGCCAAGGCCGCTGGAGAGGTCAGGCGAAGAAGGGATATTCACGTTGGGATGCTCACGGCCCCGGTAACGAATCTCACCTTTGACCAGATCCTCGATATGGCCAAACGGTGCCATGTCTCCGCTCTGGAAGTCGTGTCCGGGCCGGGCAATAAGCAGGTTGATCCGATGACCTTCACCGAGGCTGACGCCGAGGCAATCAACCAAAAACTGGCCGACCGCGGCCTGGAAATCAGCGCCCTGTCCAATTACATGGACGCCGCTGCGGCCGGCAAGACCGACGAGGTGCAGCGGATCGCCAAAAAGACGATTGATGCGGCCGCGCTGCTGGGTGTGCCCGCCATCTGTATGATCAGCGGCATTCCTCGGGAGGGCATGAGCCCGATTGCCATGATCAAGCAAGTCCTCCCGGGAATCTTCCGCCCGATTGTTGACCACGGTAAGGACAAAGGCGTCCAAGTGGCCATCGAGAACTGGTTCGCCACCTGTCTGCGGGGCATCGACACGTTCGATTGCTTGCTCGAAACCATCCCGGACGAGAATTTCGGCCTGAACTACGACCCCTCACACCTCGTCCACCAGTACTTGGACATTGCCATCCCCGTCACGCGCTTTTCCAAGCGCATCTTCCATACCCATGCAAAAGATTGCCTCATCGATGTCCCTCGACACGATTACGTCGGCATCCTTGGAGACGGCTGGTGGCGGTATGTCATTCCCGGGTATGGCGATATCAAATGGGGCGAATACATCGGTCTGCTGCGCGAGGTCGGCTACCGAGGCGTCCTGAGCGTCGAACACGAAGACAACACCTTTAGTCCCGAGGCCGGTTTCCGCCACGGCGCGCATTACCTGAATCAGTTCTGTTAGCGTCATCGAGATACGTGATCAGCCGCGTGCGGGTCCCGCGCCACCGTTGCTCGAAGAACGGATTCATGCCCGGAAAGGGATTGGTCGCGGTCATGTTCATCATGTTGCTTTGTGTCGGCACATGGAGGGACACCCGGTCTCAAGATTTCGCCGCGGGTGCGGGCGAGTTCGAAGCTCGCGCCCGCCGTTGCACCTTCGAATGATGACGCCCGTAGAGAAAATAAACCGACAATCCGATCAGCATCCAGACGATCAGCCGGGCCCAGGTGTCCGGGGGCAGCCCGTACATGAGCCAGAAGCAGCAGAGCGCTCCCAGCGGCGACACCAGCCAGAACACCGGGGTGCGGAAGGGGCGTTGAATATCCGGGTCGGTAAAGCGCAGCACGAACACTCCAATGCAGACGATGGCGAAGGCCAGGAGTGTCCCGATAGAGACCAACTCGCCCAGCAACCCGATGGGGAACAGGCCGGCAATCAAGGTCGCCGTGGCCCCGGTCAGAATCGTCGCCAGCCAGGGCGTGCGGAACCTCGGATGCACCGCGCTGAAGATAGGGGGAAGCAATCCGTCCTTTGACATCGTATAAAAGATGCGGGGCTGGCCCAGCATCATTACCAATATGACTGAGGAGAGGCCCGCGATAGCCCCAATCTTGATGAGCGGGCGCAGCCATGCCACCGAATGGCCGAGCGAATCGATGCCGACCGCCATCGGGTCCGGCACATTGAGCTTGGTGTAACTGATGATGCCGGTAAGCACCAGAGAAACGGCAATGTACAAGACCGTGCAGATCGCCAGCGAACTCAGGATGCCAATGGGCATGTCGCGTTGCGCGTTTCTCGCCTCCTGTGCCGCCGTCGATACGGCGTCGAATCCTATATAGGCGAAGAAAATCACCCCTGCTCCGCGCAGCACGCCTCCCCAGCCGAACTTGCCGGGGCCAAGCGACGGGGGGACAAACGGCTGCCAATTGGCATGCCTGATGTATCCCACTCCCACCGCGATGAAAGCCAGGATGACCGCCAGCTTGACTGCCACAATCACGTTGTTGAAGTTGGCCGACTCCTTGATCCCCAGCACTAGCAGCGCCGTGATGACGGCCACGATGACCATTGCCGGCACGTTGAGCACCGCGCCGGTGTTCGTCCAGCCGTGCGTAAACAATCGCCAGATGTTCCACCCCGCCCCTGGCGGCGTGGCATGATTAAACGGGGCGGAGGTGAACGCCGCGGGAAAGGTAATCCCAAAATCCTTGAGAAACGAAACCACGTAGCCCGACCAGCCAACCGCCACCGTCGAGGCGGCGAACATATATTCCAGGATAAGGTCCCAGCCGATGATCCACGCGACAAATTCGCCTAACGTTGCATACCCATACGTGTAGGCCGAACCCGAAATCGGGATCATCGCCGAAAACTCGGCATAGCAAAGCCCCGCAAACGCGCATGCCGCCCCGGCCAGCAGGAAGGAGAACACAATCGCCGGCCCGGCATATTTAGCCGCCGCCTGGCCGGTGAGCACGAAAATCCCCGCTCCAATCACCGCGCCGATGCCCAGAGCGGTCAGGTTGAGCGGGCCCAAGGCCCGTTTGAGGCTCTGATCGCTCTGGACTTCACCTTGGAGGTCGGCAACGCTCTTTCTTTGGAATAAATTCATTCAATGGTCAGTTTTAAGGCAATTTATGCTTGGTTTTGGCCCGCGCGCAAGCGCCTGGCGCGACTGAGGCCGCGGCCGGAAACGCCGGAGTCCCAAGGTTGCTCATGCGGGCAAATTATCGTTTCGGCTCTCTGTTGTAAACCGCTTTCGAGTGCACCGGCACTGCCGCCAATGAACCTGGACCGCAGGACCGCGCGGCACTTTGGCTGGTCGCAACCTTCCATTTACCCCGAATGCGGCTTGCATCCCGCGGCGATCCGCGGTTCAATCTGGGGTGACGCAAATGAGCCAGACCGTGTGAAGGTTCGCGCGGCATGAACGCAGCCCTTTTATTCGAGGCCGAACCCATGATACATCCGGATGTTTTGGATGCTTATGAACAGGCCGTTCGTACCCTCAGGAAATCGCGCATCCCTTTTCGGGTCACCGGTGGCATCGCCTTGAATGAGTACGGCGCGGGACGTCCGACCAAAGACGTGGATTTGATCGTGCGGCGCTCGGACTGGCTCCGCGCCATTCGCGCGCTTGGAGAAATCGCAACTGATCGGCTGGGCGTTCGATTCGGCCTGCCGCACGAGCCGGAGACCGGCCTGGCGGTCATTGGGCCACACGGCGTTCCGATAGAAGTGTGGCCGGAAGGAACAACCCACGAACAACTCGCCAACATCCGCGGGATGCAGAAAGCGCGGCGGCATCCCGCCGGTTCTCTCGCCTTCACCTTGCGAGGCGTCGCAACAGTCGCTCTCATCAACGA
>JBJKSV010000490.1:0-5394 GCA_046703605.1 Limisphaerales bacterium | reverse complement strand
GCTTCGGCCTGGGCCAGGTCGATGCGGCCATTGAGGAAGGCGCGGCGCGTAAACTCGCCTGGTTCGGCCAGGCGCGCCCCGCTCTCCAGCACGGTCTCGAGAACCACTTTCGCAGCAAGAATGCCGCCGTGGCAGGTGATTTCGACCACGTCTTCACGGGTGAAGCTGCGCGGGGCGCGCATGACAGCGAGCAATGCTTCATCCACAAAAGCGCCTCGGCGGATGATATGACCGAACTGCAACGTATGAGTCGGGGCGCTTGAGGGTTTTGTCGAGGCCTTGCCGGCAGGCTCGAAGCAACGGTCGGCGATGGGCAGGGCTTGGGGGCCGGACAGGCGGATGACGGCCAGGCCCCCCTCGCCCAGGGGCGTCGCGATTGCGGCTATCGTGTCATCGAGCATCGTCGTGCCTCGCATCCCAAGGGATCTCAACGCGGGTTAGCAACATCCTAGTGCCTGCACGTGCCCAGGGCATTGTCGGCGTCCTGGCCTTGGAGGAAGAGCCGTGCCTTTTCATAGCTCTTCTTATGCAGATAGTGAAGCAGGTTCGGGTCGGTGGTTTTGGGGAGCTGTCGCGTCTGCTCATCGAGCCGGGCGAAGAGCGGCTGCAGACTTGGCTTGGGGCCTGCCGGCCTGCCGCGGACGGCCTGCTCCAGCTCAAGGAGCGAGCGCAGAATGTCTTTTTCGAGGTCTGTCATCATCGATCGGCCTCCAACATACTACGAAGCCGAAACAAAGAACAGAGGCGGGAACATCCAAACTCCTTCACGTCATGTCGGAGGAGCGCGCCAGGCGCTCGTGGAGCTGTTGCCGGGTCATCTCCCAGCCCCAGGGAAACCGCTCCTGGACATTCCATTTTTTGAAGCGCGGGTCGCTCGGATCGGGCAGCGGTTCGCGCGCGATCTCGCGGAATTCGCGGATGAGCCGTATCTCGAAACGGCGGGCCAGGGCCTCCATTTTGGAGGAGTCTCTGGGAAGCCAGACCTGGTCGTGAGCATCCCATCGCATATCAGCAACCCGGCCCTTGTCGCCAAGAAGAGCCTTTGGGAGCCAGGAGACCAGCCAGATGGCTGCGATGGAGGAGACGAACACCAACTCGAACAGCGATCCGGTCGGGAATCGTTGAAACGCCCGCCCCATGGGGCCGTTCACAAAAATCGGGATGTCGATGGCGATCCAGATCCAACTCCAACTGTTGAGGCCGGAAGCCCGCCAGACGGCATGGGCAGGGCGTCCGCAGTTCAGGCTGACCCACATTACCGGGAAAACGCGCGACCACGATCGGCCTATGCTCCGGGTCCAAGCCATCGAGAGCACCCAAATGAGCAAATACACAATGAGCGAGCGTACGTTCCATGGCCTCACGACAAGCCCGCCCAGCATCATAAACGCCTCCAGCCCAAGGACAAAATCTGCCAGCGTTCGGAAGCGCCATTGCAGGGCATCCACGGTTCCCCAGACGATGGCGCTTGGGTCCAAAGGCGTTGTGAGCAGCAACTCATAAGCGCCATCCCGGCGCGGCCCGCCCACCAGTTTGGCGGCGGCGTTCCGCGTCAGCCAGGCCAGCAGGGAGTTCAGGAGTGTCGCCGTGACAAAGAAGTTCAACACCCCCGGCCAGGATTTCGGCCAAGCCGCCCAGCACAACAGCCAGGCCAGGACAATTCCTCCTGTCGTTACCCAGCCCACCATTGCGGGTTGGTGGTCGCGCCCAGCCAGCCAGACAAATGGGTTCTTTTCCAGCCACAGCCGCGCGAGCCGACTTCGGCTCTCCCGACCTCCATGCCAGAACTCGCGCCATCGCCCTCGACACCCTGCTTCGCTGCCTTCCTCCTCCCTGTCCCGCCATAAGCGTTTCAAAGCGACCGCGGCAATGCCCAGGGCCAGTGCCGACCACGCCAATGTCATGCCCAGGTTTTGCCAAAACTCGGTTCGTTCCCCCGGATGGAACCCGGAATAAAGCCCATTCCAGGCCAGATATGGGCCGTAGGCAGGACTCGAACGCAACCACCAAGGAGAGAGCGTGACGGCGGGAGAAAAATGAGATTGGGCGGCATGGATCACCGGCGCCAGGAAACAGAGCAATGCTCCCAAGGCGACGGCGAGGATTCTCGCCGTGCCCTCGTCACGGGTCAGTACCGAGGCGAGCAGCGAGAGGGCCAGCGCGAACAGCATCAGGCTCGGCAGCGCAACAACTGTGGCCAGAAAGACGTCAAAGGAAACGCCTCCGGTCAGAAAAGGCAGGGCCAGCATTGGGAAGAGGGCCAGGAGGTTCGTAAACGCTACCAAGGCGGAACTCAGGAACTTGCCGGTGAACACCTCGCCTGCGCCCAGGCCGCTAAGAAACAACAGGCCCAATGTTTGGTTGCGGCGCTCCTCGGCCAGGACGCCCGCGGTAAGCATTGGCGCCCTCAGCACGGAAGCCAGGCCAATCAGGCAGAGAGACTGTTCCAGCGTTCGTCCCACCGTTCGGCTGCCGGTCATTGCCCCGATGAGCAGGAAGAGCACCGAGCAACCCGCCCCGATGGCAGCGGCACTCAGCCGGCTCCGCGCCGGGCGCTGCTTGCGCAACGCCATGCGCAACTCCCGTTCAATGAGCGGCAGGCAGAGCATAGTCCCGAGGCAGTCAAGCTCGATTGGGTGGGAAGGTCAATGCCGGATCGTATTGGCAAGGCGCCAACAAGATCATAGCATCGCCGAATGAGACCTGAATCGCCACGCGCTTGGAATCGACGGGATTTTCTCAAGGCAGCCTCCGTTTCCGCGGCGGGGGCGGTCCTGTGGCCGGCACGCGGCCGAGGTGCGGAGGCGGAGCCCGCACCGGAACGGAGCGGCGCGCCCGGTCTCACGGAACGTTTTCTCAACCCGCCTGGGACCACGCGGCTGCGCTGTTATTGGTACTGGCTGGACGGCCATATTTCGAAGGAAGGCATTACACGCGACCTGGAGGCGATGCGGCGCATAGGAATCGGCGAGCCTTACATCGGCATCATCGGAGGCGGCCAGAGCGGCATGCCCAACGGCGAGGTCAAGGCTCTGAGCGAAGAGTTCTGGGAGGCAATCGAGCACGCCGTACGCGAGGCGGGACGGCTGGGCATGGACATTGGCATCTTCAACTCGCCGGGCTGGAGCCAGTCGGGCGGGCCGTGGGTCAAGCCGCAGCAGTCGATGCGTTACCTGTCTCAGATCGAGGTGCGCCTTGATGGCCCGCGGACGTGCGCCGAGAAGCTCCCGGCGCCGAAAGGCGAGTTTCAGGATGTCAGAGTTCTGGCGTTTCCCGCCCCGGCGGGCGACGCCGATACCTTGGCCAAACACTCGCCGCGCGTCACCGGAGACACAAAGACCGGTTTGACCTACGAGGTCACAGAGCCGTTCACCGCGCGAAGTCTGAAGATCGTTCCAGGGGCGGCGTTGAATGTTGGCTGTGAGCTGCTCGAGTCGGAGGACGGCCAGTCTTTCCAGTCTGTCCGGAAGTTCCGAATTGACCGGCATAACCTGGCCCAGGGCGCCGGCCCGATTCCGCTGGCGCCGATCACGATCAGTTTCGCGGCCACTTCGGCCCGGTTTTTCCGGCTGGCCTTTTCCGCCCCATGCAAGCTGGCGGAAGTCGAATTCTCCGCCGCCGCGCGGGTTGAGGATTGCGCCGAGCAGCAGCTTGATAAGGTCTTTCAGGACCCGCATCCGCCCGCGGACTTCTATATGTGGCCAACCCAGGCCGAACCGGATTCGAAGAAGTTCGTTGTATCGCTTGAGACGGTGCAGGACATCAGCCGGAATCTCGGAGCGGATGGCGTGTTGCGCTGGGAGGTTCCGGAGGGCGAGTGGGTGGTGCAGCGCGTCGTGGCCCTGCCCACCGGCGCGCACAATTCGCCCGCGCCGCCCGAGGCCACGGGGCTGGAGGTCGATAAGATGAGCCGTGAGGCACTGCGGGCGCATTTTGAGGCGTATGTCGGCGAACTCTTGAGGCGGATGCCGCCGGAGGAACGCAAGGCGCTCAAGCATATCGTGGCCGACAGCTACGAAACCGGCCCGCAGAATTGGACGGACGATTTCATCCCGGATTTCACGGCGCGCTACGGCTACAGCCCCGTGCCGTTCTTCCCGGTGTTGAGCGGGCGCCTGGTGGGCAGCGCGGATCAATCCGACCGCTTCTTGTGGGATTTGCGCCGGATGGTGGCGGACCGCATTGCGAGGGATTACGTCGGGGGTCTGCGAGACCTTTGCCACGAGCACGGCTTGCGGATGTGGCTGGAGAACTACGGACACTGGGGTTTTCCGAGCGAGTTCCTCAAGTATGGCGGCAACTGCGATGAAGTGGCGGGCGAATTTTGGGCAGGCGGCGGCTTCGACAACACCCTGGAACTGCGAGCGGCGTCGTCGTGCGCGCACACCTACGGAATGCCGGTGGTCTGGGCCGAGGCCTTTACCGGCGGGCCGCTTTTCCAGGACAGCCCGCGCGAATTGAAGGCGCTGGGGGACTGGGCGTTCTGCCAGGGCATCAACCAGTACGTCTTGCACGTCTATATTCATCAGCCGTGGGAAGACCGCTGGCCGGGTGTCAATGCCTGGTTCGGCACCGAGTTTAACCGGCACAATACCTGGTTCGAGCAGGCCAAGCCGTGGGTGAATTACCTGCGGCGCTGCTCGGTGTTGCTCCAGTTCGGAACGAATGTGGCCGACGTGGCCTACTTCATCGGAGAAGACGCGCCCAAGATGACCGGCACGATGCAGCCGCCGTTGCCCCCGGGTTATGATTTCGATTACATCAACGCCGACATCATTGAGAACCGGATGAAGGTTGTCGATGGGCGGTTCGTATTGCCCTGCGGAGCGAGCTATTCCGTGCTGGTGCTCCCGCCGCAGGAGACTATGCGCCCGGAGCTGCTGGCGGCCATCCGCAAACTGGTCGCGGACGGGGGGAGCGTGCTCGGTCCGGCACCGGCCAAGTCGCCCAGCAACCAAAACTATGCCGAATGCGATGCGGAAGTGCGGCGGCTTGCGGCCGAGCTGTGGGGCGGCCATTCGACGGGCCAGGGGCATGTGTTTCATGACATCGAGTTGGCCGAGGTGTTGCGGGACCTGCGTGTCGCGCCGGATGTGGAGTGTCCCGAAGGGGTCCTTTGGAAGCACCGGCGCAAGGGCAACACGGACATCTATTTCATCTCCAACCAGAGACAGACCGCCCGGGCCGAGAACATCTCGTTTCGGGTCTCGAATCGCGTACCGGAATTCTGGCGCCCGGAAACGGGACAGACCGAACCCGCGCCCGAATACTCGGTGGGAGGGGAAAGGGTGCGCGTGCGGGTGCAACTCGATCCGGCTGGGTCGGTTTTTGTCGTTTTCCGCAAGACGCCCGCAGAAGTCGCTGCGGCGAAACCGGCGGCTGGCGGCGGCGAAT
>JBJKSV010000489.1:0-4427 GCA_046703605.1 Limisphaerales bacterium | reverse complement strand
AAGCGGATCGGGCGAGGTTGGCGTCTCATCTGCTGGATTCGCTACCGGCTGTGCTTTGGGAGAGCGACGACGGGGTGGCCGAAGCCCTTCGCCGAGATGACGAGCTTGGGCGCGATCCCAGTGCGGGGCTGACTTTGGAGCAGTTGAGGCGAGAGCTTGAGCAATAGGGATGGGCCTGATCTTCCATCGTCTGATCAAGCGGGACCTCAGGACCGCTATGACCCATTACGAGGAGGAAGTCGGGCGTGCCTTGGCCGCTCGGTTCCAGCAGGAGTTCGAGGAGCTGGCGCTCCGTGTTGAACAAAGTCCTCGCCGTTTCCACTTTGTGTCTGACGCGCTGAGGCGCGCCAATTTCCCGTCGTTTCCGTATCATCTGCTTTATCGGGAAACCGAGAAGGGAGTGAAGATCCTGGTGTTGCGGCACCATCGCAGAAGACCGAGTTTCGGGACCCTGCGCGAATGAGCTATAGGCCACGTCCCTTGGAGCCGGTCGTGATAAAAGTACGGCATCGGCAAGCGAAGACTTCGTCCATCGGGGTTGCATCCGCACCGCGTTTTGCCACAACCCTTTCAGGGTTGGAAACGATGTTCGATCCGTAACCCAGGGTAGCCTCGCAGACTCGGCAACCCTGGACTGAAGGACTGAATCCCGTTGGGATTCACATGCGGAATTCCCAAAAGGCATTAGGTCAAAGCCGTATATGGCGCGACTTAGTGGCCATGGGCGCAAATACGGTGACGGCGCCGACGCGGCCCGATCCTCCGCAATCGCAAATCGCAAATCTAAAATCGCAAATCGTGAATGCGTCACCGAACTTACGTCCCGGAGCAATTAGTTGACCGGTGTCAGAAGCCATTTTTGGTTGGAACTGCCATTCCAAGTCCATGAATAGGCCTGGGCGCCGTCCTGAATGGAGGCCCCTTCAACCGTCACCGCCTTGCCCACGGTGTTGCTGATGATTCGGCAGGAGCCATCACCCAAAGGATCGATCCGCCATAATTGATTATGGTTCAGCCAGGTATTGGATTTAATCGGGGCGCCGTCCTCGCCGTTGCCCGCCCAGAGGTCCATCACCGTGTTCGCGTAAGTGTTGGCGATGGCGTAGTAGCCGTCGCCGGCATAGACGAAGAACCACTTCTGGTTGGCCGCGCCGCTCCACGTCATCGCCTGCAAATGCGCCTCCGCCTCGGTGCTGGGCCCGGCCACCTCCAGGTATTTCCCGCTGCCTTTATTTCTGAGGTACATGTACCCGGCGCCCGCGTCCTCCCAACCCCACACGCCAGGCCCGGTGAGTCGGTCCTGAATAGCGGCTGCGCCAGCCATGTTGCCTGACATGCTCAAATACTGACGCGTCTGGACTCCGCTAGAGTGGGTCACCATGAACGAGTTACCAGTCCAGAGCCAGTACTGCAAGCTCTCGCTGGAATACTGGAACCGGTGTTGGACCACCGGCAGGCCGCTACCACTGTCCAAGAACGACGTAGCGGTCAGATACTCGCCGCTGTATTTGTTCTTCCAGGCGTAGGTTCGGAGACCAAAGACCACTGACGGTCCGCCTTCAGGATACCACTTCTGATTGTCGAGCCCGGTCTTGTCCCATTGCTGCACGCGCGCTCCCTCGACCGAGCTGGCGCCGGCGAACTCGAGGGCGTTGCCGCTGTAGGGCGCCGAGATCTCGTAAGCCTGGACAATGGCCTTCCCGAATTCACTGGCGAGGGGCGCCCAGGCGGGAATACAGAGGACACCGTACAGCGTGTTCGGGTCGTTGGCGTCAACGGTGACGGTCTCGTTCGCGTAAATCGAAGAGAAGCGGCCGGCCGCCAGGTTGGCTCCAACTTTCACGAGGTGGTAGGTGCCGGACGGCGCATTCTCCACGTGGAAGCGCAGGAGGCTGAGTTGGCCGCCGTCGGCGGAGACGGTCACGGTCGCTTCGTAGGGAACGACGAGCTCCTGGCCGGTGCCGGTGTCGGCCAAAGTGACAGAGTCCACGGAGGGCGGAGCGCCGGCGTATCCGATGGCGACCGTGAGCATGGTCACGTCATTGGTCGCCAGACTATAGCTGCCATTCTGGACAGAGACCCGGTACGAGTTGAGGAGATTGTCGGCGAACTCGTAGGCCGGAGCGAGCATTTCAGAGGAGCCCGCCTCCGGGAGGAACTCCGCCCACCGGGTATCGAGATGTCTGAGCACCACCTCTTCCACCGTCCGCTCGAAGAGCCTGGCTTGGGGCGCCAGGTTGTTGGTGTAAAAAGCAGCCAGGTAGATATTGGCGGTGTTGGTGGCGCCCTGGCCGTCGTAGGCCTGAACGACCAGGCTCAAGCCCTTGGTCTCCTCGCCCATGAGCTGCGCGAAGAAGTCCCGCAAGGCCACGTAAGAGGGGCCTCGTGTGCTCACATTCACATCCACGTTCGCCTCCAGGTTTGTGGCTCGCATTTCCAAGAGTGGCGTGCCCCCGTAGAGCCCCAGGATGTTGTTGTTCAACAGTTCCATGTACTTGTAGATCCCGGTTGTCGGATGCAGTATGGGACCGAGGTTGCCGGTCATGTCCCTCGCATAGCTTTGAACGCTGGCATTGGTCGGGCTCAGTTCCGCGTCCTGGGCCTTCCGCCAGAACTGGCTGAAGGTGGAGTCGATGGAGGTGACCGGGTCATAAATGGCGCGGATGGCCTCGTCCCACTGCATGATGTGGAGTTGAGCGCTGACATTGCTCAAATCCTGCTGGATCTGAACAACGGTGTTGTACACCTTGCCCAGTTGTTCCTGGACCTGCGCGATCTGGTTCTTAATATCCGCCAGGGCTAGCATCGTCTCGGCGTGCTCGCTGCCGAAGATCATGCTGAAGATGGAACCGCCCGCCGCGCCCGCCGCGCCGGAGGCGACCTCCTTAACGCCCCATTTCGCAAAGTCGAGGACGGCATCAAAGAGGAATCCCTTAAGAGGCGCAAACGAAAGGCTGGCCCCGGGTTGGATGCCGCCGGCCACTTGGGCGGTGAAGGCATCGAAACCGCCCGCGCCCGCCGCCTGGGCCATGTAAAAGCCTGGGTCAAAGTATTGGTAGTCGCCATAACTGAGTTCATCAACCAAGTCCTCCCCCGGCGGCGCCATGAGATACTGATTTACCGCCGCCTCGGCCTGGTCCAGCGCCAAGCCGGGATGCAGGCGCTGGTAGGCCGCAAGCAAGGTCGAAACGGGATTGACCACCAAGTAGGCCTGGCCATCGTACTTGGCCACCGCCCGCTCCAGCGTGCCGGCGAACGGCGTTCGGCCGAAGAACCCGCCCGAGACGAGCACCACGAAGGCTGAGGGCAGTCCCCGGACCGACACATCAAACCCGCCCGAAGCCGAGGTCGCGTCGGGCTCCTGGAACAGCAGATTGCCATCCAGGTCCAACACGCTCACCGTGGCCGCCGCCAGCGGGTCGGCGCCTGCCGCCATGCCCCAGACGCGTGTCGGGGCGTCCCAATTCGTCGGCACCGCCACGGCGCAGTAAAAGCGCACCGGGCCGGAGGCGGTTGAATTCGTCCATTCCAGCACCGCGCCGTCCGGGCCGGAGTTTTGGGTCCAGCCCCTGATTGTCGTCCAGTTCCGCAGGTCGGTGGAGAATTGCAACTGCCAGAGGACGTTGGTGGCGGGGTTGCTCAGGGTGAGCCTGACTCCGCCGCCGGGCGCCGGCCGGGCGTCCAGCGTGGGCAGGCCAGGCGGGAGGAAAGGATCGGCATGGAGCTGAGGGACAAGCAGCAGGAGCGAGCCAATGATGGCTCCCAGGGTTCGGGGCCGCGAATGGGTACTCATACCGACAGCGATTCTGGGTCCGCGGCCAAATTACCGCAAGTCGATTCTCTTCTAAAATGACGAATCAATATTAGACATTATTTGGCCTCACAGAGGCAAAAAATGTCAATCGAGCGCGGAAGGGCGGCAGCTACCCTTGCATCCCGCCGGCAAGGGCCCCGTCGTGGTCATTCGGGATGAGGACTCCATCACGCAACGCGACGCCCTTGCAAGGGGTCCCCCATTAAACTGCCGCAGCCTGGCCTCATTTGTCAGGCAAACGAACCGCGTTAAGGCTTCACCCCTGCTCTATTCGTTCGCTGCTAACGTTGCGGCTGAGGCACGCCGGGAGTAGTCAAGGTTGTTCATACGCTCACTGCGACGACCGGCTGGTCGAAGACGGTTGCGGTCTTGGGAAGCGGCTCACCGTCCCCAATTAACTCCTCGATGGTCATCTGAAGAACCTCCTGGATGTTCTTCAAGGCCTCTATCCTCATGCCCCCCATGTAGCGGCCCCCTTCGCCTCAAGCTCGGGGATATACGCCCGCCAGGCGCTTCCATCTTTTTCCACGACGACAGCGAACACGTATGATTTTGTCGATTCAGCAGCTTTCATGGCTTGTCAATCTATAGAACCGTTTCACCTGCTCAGACT
>JBJKSV010000488.1:0-2534 GCA_046703605.1 Limisphaerales bacterium | reverse complement strand
TCGAGCGCCTGCGCGTAGTCGCCCTGCGTGATAAGCCGTTTGCCGTCCAACAGGGCGCGCGGCCCCTGCGGCATACAGCCTGTCAGCAACACGAGCAAGGCCAGGACAACCAGCGCGCCGCCGTGTCTGGACCCGTTTTTGATGGTCAGCATCAATTGTCGTGGTAACATCCCCGCTTTGACGTGTCAAGAAACGCCCTGTTCAGAAATCTGCTTGCTTGCCCGCCAGTATTTGCGCTGGTGTTAGGGCTCGTGTTGCCGCTGATCTCGCCGCTTCGAGCTGGCGCGGACGCTGCGTGCCCCGACACGAACGCCGTCGCCCGCGTGGTCGTTGTGCAGGATGCCCAAGCCACCGATATATTCCAGCCTCGCCCCAAGGTCATTCAGGCCATGGTCGATTGCGCCATTACCAATCTCACTGGCAAAGCGAGCTGCGCCGCTGCCTGGCTGAGCCTGGTCTCCACACAGGACATCGTAGGCATCAAGGTGCTCTCTCACCCCGGGCCCAATAGCGGCACGCGTCCGGCCGTGACCGCCGCGGTGGTGGAGGGCCTGCTCGGGGCGGGTCTGCCGCCCCAGCACATTGTCGTGTGGGACCGCCAGAGCAGCGATCTGCGCCTGGCGGGTTATTATGATCTGGCGCGGCGCTATGGCATCCGCATCACCAGCAGCGCCGAGGCCGGCTACGACCCCAGGGCGTTTTATGACAATCCCTTGCTGGGCAATCTCGTCTGGGGGGACTTGGACTTTGGCAAGCAGGGCGAACGCATCGGGCGCAAATCCTACGTGACAAAGCTGGTTACCCAGCAGATCACCAAGATCATTAACATCACCCCGCTGCTGAATCACAATTTGATTGGCGTCTCCGGCAACCTCTTCAGCCTGGCAATGGGCAGCGTCGATAACACCCTTCGTTTTGAGGATGACGCCGACCGCCTGGCGATTGCCGTGCCGGAGATTTGTGCGCTGCCCGCCCTCCGCGACCGTGTCGTGCTGAATATCGTCGATGCGCTCATCTGCCAATATGAAGGCGGAGAAAAGTCATTGCTCCACTATTCGACCATCCTCAACCAAGTTCGCTTCAGCCGTGATCCGGTCGCCCTGGACGTGCTCTCCACTGAGGAACTGAAGCGCCAGCGCCAACTCCTGCACGCCTATGACCCCAAGCCCAGCCTGGAAACCTATACCAACGCGTCGCTCCTGGAGTTGGGCATCAGCGACCCGGCAAAAATCCACATCCGGAAGCTGACACTTCCTTGAACCCCAGGAGTGCTCTGGGCGCCCAGCGGTTTTTCAGCTTTGCGCAGGCAGTTTCGTTTGGGACTATCGGCAAACTGGACCACCGTCTCCGCGAAATCGGTTGCCAACCGTTGCGTGGATCATCTGGGAAGCCATGGTCGCTAGCGAGGCGAGCCTCAGACTGCGCATTCCGCAAATGCGGCATCCGTATCCACCCGATCGAGTAACAAGATGCGCTCTCATTGAGCATTAGGCATTAGGCATTGAGCATTGAGGCAGGCCACCCCAATGACTAATGCTCAATGCCTAATGAGAAGTGCTGCTGGGGACCAAAGGAATGGCAGCCTGGAATTTGACCTGGCTACCACGTATGTCAGTGTTCAAGGACTTTAGCCGGGTTTCAGGGTGATCTCGGCCAATATGGCTGCCAGTTTAGATGCGGCGAGGCGGCTTTGCTTTTGAAGCCGGAGCATGGCTGGAAGCTTGGCGGGAGACCTTGCCAGCGCCAGCGCGAGCTTGCGGGGGTCAATTCGCCAGCCGGGCGTCACGACGCGGTTGAAGTCCAAGGCCAAATCCTCTTCCGCCGCATCCAGGATCACTCGAACCGTGGCGGCGGGAACGCCCTGCCGCCGACAGAGGTCGCGGATTGCCTTGGACTCCAACTCGACCGCATCGGCGCCGGTGGTCTCCCGCAAGGTGCGCTTTTCAGCGGCGGTCGCCGCGACCCGTTCCGCGCAATGAAAACGGGCCGGCTTTGCTCCCGCCGCCAGCAGGGCGGCGTCCAACCGCGCTTCGGGATCGGCGTCAAAAACCACCGTTCCCAAGGTTAGGTCCGACCTCAATGCGCCCGCGAAACCGCAGGTTAGAACCAGGGCCGGGACTTCGGGCGGCGCCGTCTCAGGAGGTTTAGATGGAACCTGTCTTAACAGCCGCTTTATCGCCCGCCTTGTCGAGAACACGTCAGGATTCGATGAAGTTGAGGATAAAGTGGCCGATGAAGTCTGGAGATCGGGCTCTTGGGGACGATCCCTGGACAAGCCGGTGCCGGCGTTGGACGGCTGCCCGGGATTGGTCGCGCGGATGGTTTCGTGAAGCCTGGAGCGCAGGGCATCTTCGGCATTCCGGCGGCCCATGCCCGTGAGCAGGATGCTCACATTCGAGCGGGAGGCGGCAAGTCTGCGGAAGGGTTCGGCCTCCTGTTTGACGGCGAAACAGACTAGCGTCAGCCCGCGCATAGTTCATGTCTTACTTCATGCCGGTCAACGGCGCCGGGGGGGGGGCTGGGCCCTTTTACCC
>JBJKSV010000487.1:0-13204 GCA_046703605.1 Limisphaerales bacterium | reverse complement strand
CACGTCGAGCTAGCCCCCGGGCCTGCAGCGGACCGGGGGTGCTGCCCGCCGCCGGGAAATCGCTCAATTTGAGGGATTTGAACTGCTCAGTCCTCCCGGCGGTTTACCCTGGTCATTTTGAGGTCTGTCATCAAGATGAGTTGCGGCATGTCGGAAGCACGCGAGTGGTAAGACTCATCTCCGATTCCAAAGCCTCGACACCAAAAACGCCAACAGAGTGCGCCAGATTGAGCCATCAAGCCTGTTTGGGCGGGGATGCAATGCCAGTGAGTCAAATTGTCCCAGATGGGGCCGGTGCTGAGCCGAATTGTGGTGCCGCACCGAAACCGGCGAATAGAATGGTGCTCAGGCGTGTGGATTTGCGGGATAGGCTATGACATAACAAGATATGTGGATTCTGGCCAGGATGCATGAGTTTTCGGACACTACGGGGTATTCCGCGATGCTGCCGGACGCGGTGTTGGCTTGTCTGACGCGATTGAAGCGCTTAGCATGGTTGCGGCAAATCCATGAAACCTATTCAACCTGTGCCTTCGGTCAGCTACGGCTTTACGATGCGGCTGGCCTATCGGAATCAAATCGGCGCCTTCGCCCGCATCGTAAGCACTATTGGCAAGCACGGCCGCGACCTGGGGGCGGTGGACATCGTCGCGCCGGATGCCAAAATGATGACGCGCGACATCACCGTGCGCGCCCGCGATGTGGCCCACCAGGAGGAAGTCGTCGCGGCCGTCCGCCGCCTTCCCGGAGTCAAGGTAGTAAACGTGTCGGACCGGGTGTTCCTGCTCCATCTAGGTGGGAAGATCTCCATTCAGAACAAAGTGCCCCTGACCACGCGCGACACGCTCTCGATGGCCTACACGCCCGGCGTGGCCCGGGTGTGCGCGGCCATCGCTGCCGAGCCGCGAAAGGCATGGCAACTCACAATCAAAGGCAATTCGGTCGCGGTCGTCAGTGATGGCACCGCCGTCCTTGGCCTGGGTGACATCGGGCCGGAGGCTGCCCTGCCGGTGATGGAAGGCAAGGCGATGCTCTTTAAGGAATTCGCCGGGATTGACGCCTACCCGATTTGCCTGCGCACGAAGGACCCGGAGGAGATTGTGGCGGCCCTCCGGCATTTGTCGGTCGGCTTCGGCGGGATCAACCTGGAGGATATCTCGGCCCCGCGCTGTTTTGAGATCGAGCGAAAGCTCCAGGAAGTGCTGAGCATTCCGGTCTTCGACGATGACCAGCACGGAACCGCAGTGGTGGTGCTGGCGGCGTTGCTCAACGCGCTGCGTCTTTCCAAGCAAAAGCTGGAGCGGCTCAGGATTGTGGTCTGCGGCGCGGGCGCGGCAGGGGCGGCAGTGACTCAGATCCTGCTGCGCGGCGGCGCGCGTGGCCCATATTGTGGCGACGGGGCGCAGCGATTACCCCAACCAGATCAACAATGTGCTGGCTTTCCCCGGCATCTTTCGCGGGGCGCTGAATGTGCGGGCGCGGCAGATTACCGAGGAGATGAAGCTGGCGGCGGCGCAGGCCATTGCCGGGTGCATCGGGCCGCGCGAGCTAAGTCCCGAATACATCGTGCCCAGCGTTTTCTACCGGGTGGTCGTCGAGTGCGTGGCGGCGGCGGTGGAGGTTGCGGCCATCGAGGCGGGAGTCGCGCGGCGGCGGAGATGATGCCTTGCAGAGTCGCAGGAACCAAGTACAGCCGATTGTGATCACGGATAGTCCTTATTGGTGGTCCTTCACGGTACACTTCTGTCAGGGGGCCTCTGGATAACAACGGGCACAGCCGCCTTCGTTGGGATGACCGGGATGTTCTCAGGCTTGGGTAATGTTGCTTCCAGAGACTGTCCTTTCTTAAGCCGCACCTCGAAATTGCTTCCTACCTGGCGCACGTCGTGGCGATTCCATTTCGGGACGCAGCCGCCGAAATTATCGCGGACACGAAGCATGCCGTCCCGGCCGGCGACGATGCGGAGCCACGTCGTCGCGTTGTTCTCGCGCTTGGCGGAGACCTTGTAACCACCTTCGGCGCGAAGGTCGGTGAACGAGGCATCGTGCCAGCGCCACGGCGTGGATGGAAAGATGCGGATGATCCCCGTGTTGAGCTTGCCGGGCGTCGGGCTCCAGCTTTGCAGCACCATTTCCTGGACGGCCTGCATGGCCAGGAAATTGCCTTCGAGCGTGAACGGGCGGTAGGTGAAGCCGGAAAATCCACTCCGCGTTTGGTCCCCGTTCAAATGGAATCCATTTCGCGAAATGAATGCGTGAACAAAAACATCCAGATCGCGAATCGCGACTTCCGGCTCGCCGACGCGAGCGCGCAGGCAGCTCATCCACGCCCATGTGTAACCGCACCATGCGCTGGTGCCGAGCTTGTCCCATTGCGCGAGCGAGGTCTTGATGCGTTGCTCGTCTTTCTGGCCGCCTTCGCAGGTGATAAGGTTGAACGGGTAAAGCGCGATGATGTTCGAGAGGTGGCGATGGCTGTAGGGCAGCGGCGTCTGGGCCGCCACCAGCAGCGTGCCGTTCGTATCCGCATGAAAATCGCCGAGAGCAGCGGCGGTCGCGGCCCAAGATTTCGCCACCTTAGCTTTGCCCAGCGCATCGGCCATTTCGTCGAGCGAAAGAAAAAGCATTTTGAGGCAGGCGAGGTCGAAGTTGCTGTTGGGGATCCGCCAGGCGCGGGCGCTGTTATCGAAGATTTCGGGAGACGAAGAGCGCGGCAGCACCAAGACGCCTGTGGCGTTGGTCCTGAGCAGCGTGCGCTCGCATTCACCAACGGCGCGGCAAAACGGATACGCTCGCGTGCGGAGAAACTGGGCGTCCACCGTATAGCGCCAGTGCAGATAAAACAGGTGGCAAAGCCACGCGCCCATTGTTGGCGACAGCGAATACTGCCCCCATCCTCCGAGCGGCTGGCCGGACAAGGACATCACGCCGGGAACCGCCGCGCCGGGCGTGCCGTAAAAATCGTGCGCAAAATCGCGGAAGACCGGCAGCAGGTCGTGGAGTAAATCGAGGAAGCACGCCCCTTCGTCAAATAGGCCGGCCTCCTGGTAACCGATGTAGGTCATTTGCGTGTTGAGGTCGTTGTGGTAATCCCCCTTCCACGGAGGCAGGTCGCCGGTGTTGGCCGTCCACACCCCCTGCAACGGCATCGGCGGCGCGCCGCGCCGCGAGCCGGCCCCGTAAAGGTATTTGGCGAAGACGTAATACTTCTGAATGTCCGGTTCGGGGACCGTGACGCTGGACTGCGTCCAGAAATTATTCCACCAAGCGACGTGTGGCTCCAGCATCGCGTCGTAGCCATGCGCCAGCGCCTCGGCGCAACGTTTGCGCGCCAGCCCCAGCAAATCCCGCGCGTCGGTGGTCGTCGTGAGCGCGACGGCTGTGATGGTTTCGTCGCCGACGCGCCGTGACTCGATGCAGGCGCAGTATTTCAGCCCCTCGGCGGTGGTCTGCACATACCACTTCGTATCGCCATCGCCGCCGGTGACAGCATCGGTATAGCCGAGCGCATTGACCGAATGACTATCCGGCCCCGCCGAACCGCCCCGCTCGCGCCGGCTTACCTCCAGCGGGCTCAGAACTTCGATGTCAGCCGGAGCCTTGCCCGTGAACCGCAGTAGCGCCACGGGGTCGGTCGCGGAGAAGAACACACGCAGCGTCCCGCCATCCTCAAGCCGGGCGATGCCCTCGGCAGTCGCGTAATTGAGTTCGAACGCCTTGACCTGTTGTCCGCCCGCCAATGTGATTTCCACGCGGCCCGCCGGCAATTTGGAGGGATGCGCACCCTGATAAGCTTTTTCCCACATCGGCCCGCCCTTGGCCCAGGTCTGAGTCTTCCACCAATCCTTCGGGCCGTTGGGCCGCTCGTCCCACAAATCGCCGCGGTCGAGGCCAAGATGAATGGCCCGGCCCTCCCCCCAGAACAAGCCGCCCATCAGCCCATTGCCCAGGGGCACCGCCTCGTCCCAGCTTTTGATGGGCGCGGCGAGGACCAGATTCTGGCGTGGAGCATGTTGGTTGTTGGCCAATGCCTTGTCGAGCGTGACCACTACTTGTTTAGCGATCCGTTCGTAACCTTCCCGCGAAAAATGCACGTTACCCGGGCCGCCGGAGAATTTGCCGGCAAAACCGAGCGTCAAGGCATACAAGTCGTCCGTCGGAATGCCATGCCGTTCCATCACTCGCGCAGCAATGGCGTTGTATTTCTTTTCATCCCCCACCCAGCGCCCCGCCTCGCCTGCGGGCGCCACGGTGGTGCTGGCCCAGATCAGGCGGGCACCGCTGGCTTGCAGGCGCGTGACCAACTGTTCCAGGTTGCGCTCATATTCTGCAGGTGACACCGAACGTTTTCCGTTTACTTTGTCGCGGTTGCCCTGGTTCTTCGCTGCAGGATTCCGGTAGCAAATATCCCACAAGCCCCAGTTGAAATGGATGACATCCCAGTGGTTTGTGCCCAGCCAGCGGCTCAGATTCTTCAATCCCATCGCCGTGTTACCACAATTGTCCGGCCCCCGGCCGCCGACTTTGATCGGACGAAACACATTTGCTTTGCCTGCCAGCATTCTCCGCACGGGAAGCGTGTAGCCAATAGAGATCGAATCGCCCAGGATCAGGATGTTGGGCAGATTCGGATCCACCCTTAAGGACCAGTTGCCGCGCAAGTGAGCCTTGGGGGTGAAGGGCGCCAAATCCGCCGCCGAAAGCAGGGGAAAGACCAGCAAGGCCAAAAAAATCAACACGATGTTCCTGAGTTGCTGGCCACCCGACACAATCTTCTCGATGCGCGCTGTCATGTTGAAGTTAATGGTTGCGCCGCAGGTCCAATTTGTAAACACATTCGGCAAGTCTCGCGTGTACAGTCTTTGGGATTGCGCAAGTCGTCTCCGGTGTTGGATGCGCCCTGGTCGTCGAAGATCGTCTGAATTCGGCACCGTTGGAGGTGGCCACAGATGCATCCCTGTGGTCAAAAAACTCGAACGGCCTGCGGGAGCAATGGTCCTGACAGACATGGGATTGACCACTCCGGCACCCTGATGCTCCAATCGGCGACGGATTGGAAACGCATGCTGGCCTACGTCACCGGCTCGGTTGACGGCAAGCTTCTGCGCCGAATTGGATACTTGGCAACCGAGAATCGAATTCTACGGAGCAAGATCAAAGGACGGCTCCTGCTCAACGATGACGAACGGTACCGGTTCACCCAAATCGGGAAGCGACTGGGACGAAAGGCCCTGTCCGAAATCGCAACGATCGTCAGACCGGAGACCATTTTTCCGTTGCTGCTCCAATGGTTCGGAGCGATAATTGGTGGTCATCATGTTGAACCGGTTCCTCGTTCCTTTCGCACTGCTTGTGCCGTTCCTTCTTTGCAGCCTGCCCGTGCGGGCGCAATCGGATGCCGGTTACAGCGTGAAGTTCCTGAATCCACCAGCATCGCTCGCCGTGAACCGGAAGGTCACGCTGCGTGTGTATTACCAGGCGCCCGAAGCAGGCACGACTTTGAATATCGAACTGAAGCTCGAACCGGGCGCCCAGGTCAGCGCGGCCACGCACAAGCAGGTGGCTGGCGCAGGCAACACCCTGGTGACTTTTACCATACCGCAAAGCGCGGCTGACCAGAACATGGGCTTCGCCGGTTGGCTGGGGAGCAATTGGCAACATCCCTATGGAGCGATCTGCCGCACCTCGTGGACGAAGGTGCTCTCCGCCGCAGAAGCGGAAAAACGGGCCGAGCAAACAGCCGCCGATCAGCAGGGCTTGGAGGCTTTTCTAAAACAATATCCGTTTGCTCCCGGCGCTCGACGGATCGGGCTTTACCAGTTTAAGCAGAGTGCTTGGTCAGGGCGGATCACGGAAGACCTGGGGCGGCGCTTGGCTGAGGATGGATTTACTTCATGCCCATTGACCGGCGGCGAGTTGGCCAATCGCGCCCTCCTGGTCCCCAAAGTGCTTCCCGCTTTGGCGCTGGTGGATTCGACGACCATTCCGGCCGCGGCGGTCGAACCCATCGCCGACTACGTCCGAGCGGGCGGGTTTTTGATTTCGCTGGGCGGACCGGCGTTTTCGAAGCTTCTCTTCCGCGTCGGCGGAAGCTGGATGAACCGGGCCGATTGCCTGCGCAGACTCGGCGAGCAACTGGATGTCCATCCCCTGTTCCTGCCCAAGCGGACGCAGGGCTGGCGCCAGGCGACCAGCAGCCCCGACAAACCCTCCTCGCTGGAAACCGTCCTGGCGGTCGGATTGCCTGCGCCCGTACAGCATGCCTATCGCCTTAAAATTGATCTCAACGGATGGTGCACGTTCTATGCGCGCTCCTTGGTCGTTCCTGCCGGAGATAAGCTGACAGTTTTTTGGGCCAAAGGGGACAAGAATGCATCATCACTCGCCGTCGAATGGGACGAAAGGGACGGTTCCCGCTGGATCGCCGTGGTCGGCCTGACCACGCAGTGGAAACGCTATGTCTTGCCCAAATCTGCATTTCTCGCATGGCCTGACCCGCCTGTTGCGGGGCGGTTTTTCCCCGGCGACCACCTGCACTTGACCCAGGGCTGCACGCTGGGATTTGGCCTAGCCAATGGTTTCACATCCGAGCCTTCGGGCCAGCGTTACACGCTATACGTGGCGGGCGTTGGAACCGCAGCCATGCCGGCCGGGCCGAGCGCCATCGATGCCTTGGTTATGCACCCGCCCAGTGCCATGCCAGCCATCGACACCGTCTCGCCCGCTTACAAGCTGTTTCCCGTCACCAATATGAAAACGCTGGCCGTCAACCGCGGCCAGGCCATGGCGCCGAAGGTCGAGTTGCCTGCGCCCGCTGCTGTGCTGGGCATCTACCCGCGGGCGCAGGGCGCCGGACTGGACAAAGACCTGGCCGTCCGCTTTGTGCCGTTGCTGGAGTCGCACGACGTAAACGGCCGGTTCACGGCCACCCTCGCGGCGCTGGAACTGCCTTCCGCCGGCGCTGCGGCCCATCAGGCAACACTGCTGAGCATCCCGGTGACCGACCCAACGTTCTTTGAAGCCTCCGCGACGCAGCAGTGGCTGGCCGCCACGATCGAACACGTGCAGCGCGGGCTCTACCTGGCCGAAGGCGGCACGAAGGAGTTCGCCTCCTTCGGCGAGGTTCAAATGCCCATCGGCGCCGTGGTCGCCAACGCGGGTTCGCAACCTCAACTGGTGGCAATAAGCTGCGAAATAGCGGATGCGCAGGGCATAGTTGCTTTCACCCAGGAATTCCACGACGTGGTCCAGCCGGGCACTCGGAGGAAATTCGAGGCGTCCTGGTCCGTGCCGGCCGCCGGCCCCGGCATCTACCATGTCAGAACAGTTCTCAAGCGGCATGGCAACACTATCGATCGCCTTTCTCATGAGTTCCGCATTCTGCCGCCCGCCGCCCATCCGGATTTTGTCACGGCCCGGAACGGGCAGTTCTATCTGGATGGCCGGCCCTGGTACGTCTATGGCGTGAACTTCTGGCCGGAGTCGTCGATGGCCCAGGAAAACGGCCATCTCTATGAAAACTGGCTCAGCCGGCAGTCCTACGATCCACAAACGGTCGAACGGAACCTGCATGACGTAAAGGCGATGGGGTTCAACACGATTTCCATTGCCTATCACGCCGCCGATGGCGCGTGGAACCTGATGGACGTGCTGGACCGGGCTCGGGCGTTGAGCCTGAAGGTGAATCTGTCGATCTCTGGCATCGATGGGCTAGCCGGCGCTCGAAGGGCGCCGGGCAAGTTCACGCTTGAGCCGGTCAGGCAATTGATCACGGAATGCCGCTTGGCCCCCAACGACACGCTTTTCGCTTACGATATAGCGTGGGAACCGTTCTGGGACAACCATGCCGCTCGCCGCCGGCTGGACCCCCAATGGCGGCGATGGATTGTCAAACACTACGGTTCACTGGCCAAAGCCCAGGCCGCCTGGCATGGCCGCGCGCCGCGGGAAAACGGCCAAGTGAGCAATCCATTCGACAGCCAAATAGCCCAAGGCCGACGCGGACCGGCTGCGGCCATGGTGCTGGCTTACAACCGCTTTCTCAAAAGTGTGCTCGTGAACACTTACGGCTCGGCGCGGCGCAGGCTCCGAAGCGTGGACCCAAACCACTTTGTCAGCTTCCGCATGAGGGCGGCGGGTGATCCGAGCCAGGCCGGCGACATTATGTACGACTTGGCCGACCTCGGCCACGCGGTCGATATCTTCGAGCCTGAAGGCTATGGACTCATGAATAGCTCGCCACTTATCGTCCGCCGGGCGCTGTTCACCATCCAGTACGCTCGTGCGGTTAATCCGAACCCACCGGTGATTTACGCCGAGTTCGGCCAATCCGAGTGGAACCGTTTGCAGGACGCCGACAGCTCTGAAGTGGCCGCGGAAACGGGGAAGATCTACGCCGCGTTCTACCAAGCCATTCTGGAGGCCGGCGGCAACGGCGCGATCTGCTGGTGGTTCCCGGGCGGATTCCGTTGTGGCGAGCGATCGGACTTCGGGATCATCAATCCCGACCGGTCGTGGCGGCCCGTGAGTTATGTGATCCACGATTTCGCGGCAAGGATGACCACGCCGCGGCCGCTGCCTAAACCCGACGTTGTGATTCCAATCTCGCCGCAGACTTGCCCGGGGGGAGCATCGGAGGTTTTCCGTGAGATTCAGCCACAATGGACCCGGCTCGTCCAGGAAGGCAAACTGCCCGGTTTCAGGTGGCACCATCGTCCTCATAACACTTTCTGAACATGAGCGGCCCGCACACGCCCCCCTGACGCGGCGCGACATTGGCACGCGGCCGCGCGAGGCCGAAGCGATCCGCGCGCGACATAGACGGGCGGGTTGAATCCGGCTGGGCCTACACTGCCGGGGATGCTCGCCGGGAGGAGCGCCTCTTCCGTGCAGGCAAAGCCGGGTTGTATCCAATCCACCTGCGCGCTCCCTTGCGCCGTGCCTGAAGAGTTCGCAGTACCGCCTCAAGCACTTCAACCGGATACTCAGAGAAATCCAACGATCCCGCCGAGCCATTGGTCGGTGGCGCGCGGTTGCCGGCCGCTCATCCAGTGATGCCGGTTCTGAATCAGATGCCTCTTCCACCCTCCGTAGAAGAACTCCCGGCTCTATAAATCTGAAGCCCAATTTGTTCTAAAAAGATGTTTGCGATGCCCGCGATTAAGGCATCTCGGTTACCCGCGAAGCCGTTTATCGGCAAATGTGCCTGGCCGATGGCGACAAGCCGGCGATTGTCGGCGCGGCCGGCACGGTGGATGGCCTTCCGGCTGTAAATACGAGCCTTGTAATTCCTATGAGTTCAGTACAGCCTCGCAGCATGGATCCTCTATACTGCCAGCCATGAACCGATACACAGGCAACCTGTTGTGATTCGTCGATTAAGGACAAGCCGCCAGTGCTCCTCGGGGGCATTGCCAGCCCCTGTGCTTTCGGCGGCGTCACTGGTGTGGGCCATCGCTGGCCTTGCAGTCGCCGGGGATCCGCTGTCGGCGGCTGCAAGCGTAGCCTTCCCGGTTGTTCGAGCGACGGACGCCGGACGGCAACAGGTCTATCTGCTTCCCGGGCAGAGCAGATTTGTCTTTACGATGTATGGCATCCCGGGAGGTTTGGAGCCGCTACGGCAGTTGGTTGGGGCAATGCGCAAACAGAAACTCGGAAATGGCTTCGACGCCGGACCGAGGCCAGGCCCGGCCACGAAACCGGTTTTCGACTATCTCGCCGGCGTGGGCTGGCCGGTGATATGTTATCTGGGATGCGCGGAGATGCAGGTCGAGGGCGGACAGTGCGTGATGGGTGCTGAGAATGAAGCGGCGCTGGCGGCCACGATCTCTGACCAGCGTCTTGACCGCTTGGCGCGTGAGGCGCTCCCCATCCAGGTTTCGGGAGATCCCATCGAATACGAGGAAAACCGCGTCACCAATGGCTGGGTCGTTGAACTGATCAATAACGCGGGGGCGACCAAGAAACCCGACCAGCCGGCAGAGATCGACCTGAGCGCCATCGCGCGGGTGTTGCTTCAGCCGAGGATTCGCTGTCCTTTGGCCCGCGAATGGGTGTCGAACCGCTCTTTCCCGAACCCGGACCGCTATCAGGTCGAAGTGGGTCCCGGTCAGAGTGAGTTTGTCGAGTTCATCTGTGCTGCAGAAGGCTCGAACCGTGGATCACCGCGATGATGCGACTCGGATCTTCAACTCTTGCCACTCTGGCGGGTTTCATTTGCCTTGCCTTGAGCCTTGCGACAGCCGCCGACATGCCCACAACGGCTGTGGCGAGTGGAGTGACTCTTGGCAACGCGTCGCTGGAATTGCGCTTCGTCCGTGAGCATGGCCGGCTCCGTCTCAGCGGATTGTTGAACAAGTTGTCCGGCCGAATGCTGCCGGTGACCGAGGACGATTTTCGTATCGAAGTCAATGGCCGCGCGCCGTTGAGGGCGGCGGATTTTCACTATGTGCGTGACTTTTTTGAGAAGATTCCGGGCGGGCCGCGACTGCGACTGCAATTGGCCAGCCCCGCGAACGGGCTGGGTCTGCAAGTGACTTACGAACTGGGCGATCACGATTTCTTCGCACGTCGCTGGCTGGAACTTACCACGGCCCACCCTCTGCCGATTCGGCGAGTCGCGGTCTGGCAGGTCGGCGTGCCGGGGACATGTGCGGCTCAAGAAGACGGCCCGCCAATCTATTTGACCGGGGATGTCTGGAAGGTGAAGGGCAAGAAGGGCTTCGGGCTGCCGGTCTTCCTGGAGGACACTTTTTGGGGCCTGGAGTGTCCGACCGGTTACAACCACTACCAGCACGGCCTCCTAACTCTACTGCATTATCCCGGCTGTACGGTGACCAATCTGTTTGTGAGCCAGACCGCCGTGGTAGGGGTGGCCAAGCCACACGAGGTGGCCAGCCAGTTTCTTCGTTATGTCCAAACCTTCCAAGCCGCGCCCTCGGATCGGCTTGTGATTGGGTACAACTCCTGGACCTCGCTCATGCCACCCACGGAAAAAAATTGTCTGCGGACCATCGGCTTGTTGCGCCGGAAGCTCTACGAGCCGTATGGCGTAGCCCTGGATTTTTTCGCGCTCGATGACGGCTGGGACAATAAAGACAGCCTGTGGAATATTCGAAAGGAGGGTTTCCCGCACGGCTTCGCGCCGCTGGTGGAGGCCCTGCGGCCCATGAAAACCCGTCTAGGGTTGTGGCTGTCGCCCTCCAGCGGCTACGGCCATGCTGCCTGGGGCGCCCGGCACGGCTTCGGGGTCAATGCCAGCTATGACTGGTTTCTCTGCCAGAGCGATCCCAAGTACCGCCATGACATGGCCCAGGTGGTTATTGATCTCCAGCGGCGTTACGACCTGGGCTTTTTCAAGCTCGATGGGTTCATGGCTTGTTGTGACACCGACCAGCATCCCTGGCACCTGAACGGCGACTTTGCCCGTGAGGCCAACGTGGATGCCGTGGAGGGACTATTCTCGGCTATGCGGCAGGCCAACCACTCGGTGTGGTTGGATCCCACCTCCGGCATGTGGCTCAGTCCCTGGTGGCTGAAGACCGCTGATTCGTTCTGGGCGGACACGTATGATGGCCAAGCCCCGGCAGTAGCGCCTGCGCCGGATTTTCCCGAAAGTTCCATCACCAGCCGTGACGCCCAATTCCGTCTTCGCTGCCGGCAGAATCCGTGGTTTCCGTCCTACGCGCTGGAGACGCTGGACATCTACCAACCCAACGCACCATTGGACGACAACGGCGTGATGGCCACGCTGGCACGCGGACAGCGGCTGGTAAACCTCTACGCGGATTTGCGGCGATTCTCCGACGCGGATTGGCATTTTCTGGCGGCAGCGTTCCGATGGGCGCGGCATAACGCGGGTACGCTTTGCCACACCGTGGAGTTGCCCGGCGACCCGTTGGAAGGTGAAGCCTACGGTCTGGCGCACTTCCACAGTCGCCGCGGCATCCTGTCGGTGCGGAACCCGTCTTATCGGCCGCAGCGGATACGTGTCAGACTCGACACGTCATCCGGCTGGCTGCCGCAAGAGGCTTTGAGCGTCAGCGCGAAGAACCGTTTCCTGGCCAGCGTCGTGTATCCGCGACAAGAGACTTTGGCCACCCCGCTGCACTATGGCGACACACTCGAACTGGAACTTCAGCCCTACGAGCAGATGGTCGTGCAGATCGAGCCGGAGGAAGATCTTTGGCCGCGACTCTGCGGCGTCCGGGCAAGGGAAGTCAGCCGGCAAGACAAGAGGATTACTTGGGAGGTTTGCGGCCCGGCGGGCGAAGAGATTCAAGGGATTCTGCGCGCCACCAACGAGCCGACAAGAATCCTTCTCAACGGGCAGCCCGTCCACGGAATCGTGAAGATCGACGACGGCTGGCAGATTCCACTCGCGTTTACCGGGAGAAAACCGACCTGCACATTGGCGGGTGCGTTTTCGGTCCGCCCGGGAGACGGCAGCCGCCGCCTGACAGGGCGGTGGCGGGCTGTCGTAAGCAAAGGAACCCAAGCTGCGTTTGTCGTGCTCTGCCGCGCCAAAACGGATCTCACGGGGTCCCTCCAGTGCGCGGCCTCCGTCAACCAGAGGCCAGTGTCGCTTCGCAGTTTTGGGCCGCAACTCCATCTGCCGCATCATTTGTTCTACCGAGAATTCGGCCGACAATACTGGAAGTGGTTTCAGTTCGAGCTTTCCGCTGGAGCGAGGGATATTGCGATCGTGATCACCGGTCCGGCCAACCAGCCGGCGCCTGCGCCACTCGACATTTCCGCTTCACTCCAGGCGCAAGAACCATTGCAACGAGCCTCATTGACGATGGAATTCAGCCACCGGCTGACGACGACAGAAACTGACCCCCTGCCGGTGCCCGTCGCCCAAGTGACGCGACACTTCACGGTGGTCGTGTCGGGACGAGGGCATTGATCCCCCGCTCGACTTGTGCGGCGGAGCTGGCCATCAACTCCGGCGCCAGCCACCTCGATCTTAGGAGCGTGACTGCCTCCGTGACGAACCTGCAAGCAACCCGCGGTGTCAGGCGCGGGGTCTTTCGCCCGAACCGAGGCACGATTCCAATCACGAATGAGCGCACAAAGGTAACTACTCAGGTGGTTTCTGATGCGTGGGGGAGGAAGGGACGGTCATCGAGCGCTCGGCGCAGGTATTCGAGCACAGGCAGGCCGTTCTTGCGCAGGGTGCAGATATAGGAACGGATCCGCGCGT
>JBJKSV010000486.1:0-4344 GCA_046703605.1 Limisphaerales bacterium | reverse complement strand
CGGAAAAGCCGGTCAAGTCGCTCACGCTCAACTGCCTGGTGCGCGGGCATTCCGGCAAGGCCTGGTTCGATGACGTGAGCGTGGAGGAAGTCACGACTCAAGGCGGCGCAGTGATGTTTGAAGGCGTACCCGTATCCGCAACGGGCAGAGAGGCGAAACCGGAAGGCAAGAAGAGGGATGTGGCGACTGGTGATGGCTTGGAACTGAGCATGCGCGGAGACCTGGTTGCGGGGCTGAAACTGGATGGGAACGAACTCGCTGGAGATGCCCCTTCCGGCTTCATGGCGCGCGATGTCGCCGCCGATTCGAGCTTCTTCAGCTTCAAAGACGGCGAGTGCCCCGACCTCGATCTCAAGCTCAAGACCCAATGGCGGGCCGAGGCCGAGAGTATCGAGGTCAGCGGCCGCATTTCGGACACAACCGGCAAAGACAGGGCGGTGACACTGATATTTGCGCTGCCGATTGACGCGGCCGGGTGGCACTGGGGCGACGACATCCGGCACAACCGGCTCATCAGCGGACGGGGCGAGTTTGCAAACACAGTCAGCGTGCATTGCGGCGCCACGGGAACGATGTCGCTCTATCCGCTGGCCGACATTTACAACCGGGATTACGGCCTTGCGCTGGGCCTGGACATGGGCCAGGCGGCGATATGCCGGCTCAGTTATCATGCCGGAACCAGGCAATTACTCATCGCCTACGATTTCGGGTTGGCGCCAGAACCTCGCAAGTTTCCGAGCAGCGCCGATTTCCGGTTTGTTCTTTTCCGATTTGACCCGAAATGGGGCTTTCGCGCCGCCTTTCAGAAGTATATGCGCCTGTTTCCCGACTACTTCCGGGTGCGCTCGCATGACCAGGGAATTTGGATGCCCTTCACCGATGTCAGCCGGGTCAAGGGCTGGGAGGATTTCGGTTTCCGCTATCATGAGGGCAACAATAATGTCCCTTGGGATGACGCGCATGGGGTGCTGAGTTTCCGTTACACCGAGCCGATGACCTGGTGGATGCGGATGAGCAAGAACACGCCGCGAACCGTTGCCGAGGCCATCCAGGAGCGCGATCAACTCGCCCGAAGAGGCAAAGGCGCCGAGGCCCGAATGGCCCGGGTCAGCCAGGTGGCCGCTATGTGGGATGAATGGGGGCAGCCCGGCTTGCTGTTCCGCGACGAACCCTGGTGTGACGGGGCGGTCTGGAGCCTGAATCCGAATCCTGACCTTCCGGCACCCCTCAGTCGCAACGCTGGCGGGATCGCGACGAGCGACGGTCTCAACGCCGCAACAATCCATTGGAATCCCTCCATCGCCGAGAGCCTCTATGGACCGGAGGCCAAAGGACACCTGGACGGCGAATATCTCGATTCGCTGGAAGGGTATGTCACCGCGCCCCTGAATTTCCGGCGCGAGCATTTCCGCTATACCACCGTGCCGCTAACCTTTTCATCGGACGACAAACGCCTGGCCTTGTACAAGGGCCTGGCGGTTTTCGAGTTCACCAAATGGATGAGCGGTCAGGTTCATCACCTGGGCAAACTCATGTTCGCCAACGGTGTTCCCTACCGCTTCTCCTGGCTCTGCCCCTGGCTCGATGTTATGGGCACTGAGACGGATTGGCTGCGCGACGGCAAGTACGCTCCCGCCTCGGACCGGCAAATGAACCTGTGGCGCACCATGTCTGGAGCCAAGCCTTACCTGCTGCTGATGAACACCGATTACAACCAGTTCAATTCCCGAATGGTTGAACGCTACTTCCAGCGCAGCCTCTTCTACGGGATGTTCCCCAGCATGTTCAGCCATAACGCCGCGGAAAACCCTTATTGGGAGAATCCCAAATGGTATGACCGCGACCGGCCCTTGTTTAAGAAGTACATCCCCTTGATCAAACGCGTCGCCGAAGCCGGCTGGCGACCGGTCACGTTCGCTACCTGCGACAACAAGCAAATCCACGTGGAGCGTTTTGGGCCGGACTCGGCAGGCAGCTTCTATTTCACTCACTTCAATGATTCGGCGTCGCGCCAGGAAGGAACAGTAACGATCGGGGGCCGGGCGTTGGGCTTGGCCACGCCAACTGGGGCGCGGGAGCTGCTCTCGGAAAGGCGACTGCCAGACGCCGAAGCCTGGAAGATGAGCCTGGAGAGCCAGAGCGTGGAGGTCGTAGAGATTCCGGCCCAGAAGCCTACCACCGGCGTTGTGCATTAGCACTGCGGCGAGGGGGCCATTTGGGGAGACTGGAGGCTGAACTCATTCTTCCTGGCCTGGGTTTTCCCAGTCCGGATAGACTTCAGGCTTGAGCTGGCCACGGCGGATGAGTTCCTGCAAGTCGCGGATGATGGTGCGGCGGGCGACATTGAATTGGCGGGCGAGGGCGGAGATATTGGGGCGCTGGCCCGACTTGCCGACGAGTTGGAGGATCTGGTTTTGGCGGCTGAGGCGGTCGGTGGAGCGGCTCAGGAGGTCATTAGCGTCAATGCGGCGCGAGCGCTCGAGGGCTTCGAACTGGCGCACGACCTCGGCCTCACCGCACTCGGCCAGTGCGGTGGCAACGGCCTGCCGGAGAGCGTTGATATCCACCGGCTTGGTCAGGCAGTAATGGGCGCGGCGCGGCCCTTGGAGGGCCTGGAGCTGTTGATGGACCTCCAGGGCGCCTGAGACGATAATGATCGGCACGTGAGGGAGCAGTTGGCGGAATTCGGGCAGGAAATCCAGGCCGAGCTCACCTTGCGACAAGACGTGGTCCAGGATAAGAACAGCGGGAGGCTGCTGGGCGACTTGGGCCAGCGCTTCAGTCCCGGTGGCGACGCGGACGAGGCAATAGCTTGAGAGGGCGTCTTCATAGATTTCGTATTGGAGATCGTCGTCTTCGACAATGAGGATAGTGGGGGGTTCTGTGTTCATGGGGCTGGTGGTGTCTCGTGCGGGTGAGCCGGCTCGGTCGAGGAAGGCAGAGGCGGGGGTGGGGCCTGATTTCGCACTGGGAGGATCAAGGTGAAGGTGCTGCCTTGGTTGACGATGGATTCGACGGCGAGACCGGCGCCCATTTTTCGGGCCAACTCATAAACCATCGAGAGGCCCAAGCCGGTGCCGCGGCGCGCGGAGAGGGCTTTGGTGGTAAAGAAAGGCTCAAAGATTCGGGACATGTTTTCGGGGGCAATGCCGCAGCCGAAATCACGCACCGAAATCGAGACATAAGCGGCGGCTTGGGCGGGCATTAGAATCAATGCGCCGGGCAATGCGTCCATCCGCCCCGTAGCAAGGATGATCGACTTCGGTTTTGTCATTGCCTCGCTGGCATTGAAGATGAAGTTGAGAAGGACCTGCTGGATAAAATCCCGGTAGGTCGAGAGGGAGGGAAGGTCCGCCTGCGGCTTGAAGCGGACCTGAACATCGCGCAAGAAGCGGTCGCCGAGCAGCTTGATGGTGTCCTCAACGACGGCATTGATTTCGCACAGTTCGGGTTGCTGGCCCGAATCGCGGCTGAAGCCGAGCATGGCTTTGACGATGCCCGAGCCTTGCTCGACGACGGTTTTGATGCGGTCAAGACGGGTGCGGACCTTCGCGGGATTACCCAGGTTTTCTTCGATGATCTGGGCGGAGCCTTTGACGATGGAAAGGATGTTGTTAAAGTCGTGAGCGACGCCGGCCGCCAGCGTTCCCAGCGCGGTCATTTTCTGGCTCTGAAGCAGTTCGCGGTTGGCCGCCTCCAGCTCGCGGGTGCGCTGGGCGACCTTTCTTTCCACTTCGGCATAGCTGCGCATGAGCCGCAAGTGACGGTTAAACGCCAGTGCCGCAAAGAACAGCACGGCCAAGGCGCCTCCGATGGAAATGGAGAGCAGTCGGGGCTCGCGATACCAGGGCAAGATGACGGAGAACTGCACCCGGGCGGTTTGGGACTCCTCAACATTGCAGTTGCGGTCCATGGCGCGCACCTGGAAGTAGTGTTTGCCCGGAGGCAGATCGCTGAAGGAAATGGTGTTCTCGGAGCGGAACGGCGACCAATCTCGTTCATCAAGCCGGCAGGAGTAGAGCAAGCGATTTTGCGGTGTGTATTTCCACTTGTCGATCGCGATGAAGCTCAGGGTGATTGTCCCGCCCTCAGGGATGTTCTTTTGGTTGTCGCGCAGGGGGCGAATGCGGGTTTGGGGCGGGTCATGATCGGCGTCCGGAGCATTGGGGTCGAAGTAGCTCAAGCCGCGGGTGGTACCGGCCCAGATGCGGCCTCGCAGGTCCTCGCATATTTCCCGGACAGCGGATGTAGGCAAGCCCTCGTCGGTGCCGTTCTGCACCCAACTGCCGTGCGAAAGCCGGTAGATGCCGCTGTTGGCCCCGACCCAGATCGTGCCATCGTGCG
>JBJKSV010000485.1:0-11724 GCA_046703605.1 Limisphaerales bacterium | reverse complement strand
GGATGGCGGTGGACGGAATTCTCCTCACTCTTTCAACTTCTTCGCGCCTGTGCCGGACGGCAGTTGTCGCTCGAACTTCAGCAAAGCGTTTTCGACCTTGAGCAGCAGCTTCTCGCGTTCTTGCTGCTCGCGCTCCATTATGCGATGAACGTCGCTAGCCAAAGCAATGACTCTCTCGGAAAGCACCTGGACGCGACGCTGTAAATCCGCAATATCGGTGCGGTTCTCGTTCGTTTGATGAACGAGGAGGAAAAGACGCGATGCGTAATCAAAGAGCCGCTTCAACACGATTAAGGATAGTTTGGATTTCCTCCAGATTGCGATCAATGCGCGCCACGATCCTGCGCCCGGCTCTCCTCTTCTGGGCAATGCCCCTTTGCATGGTTTTGACCTCGGCCAAATACTTGTCAATTAACGGCAAATACCTCGCTTCGTCGTGGCTGATCCCGGTGGCTCTCGCTTTCGTCGTCATGACCAAAGCTTAAGCCGTCGGCTCACGATTGCAAGAACATCGGCCAGATACGAACGAATGGATCTTTGTTAAGTTTCAATCCCGCCATCGATCACTCGCATCAAATTCAGTGGGTTAGATTCCTTTAACTCATCCGGCAATGCGGCATCGGGGAAATTCTGATAGCATACCGGCCGCAGGAACCGTTCGATAGCCCGCGTGCCCACAGACGTCGAGCGCCCGTCCGAGGTCGCCGGGTAAGGCCCGCCGTGTGTCATGGCGTGGCACACCTCCACGCCGGTGGGAAAGCCGTTGAACACCAATCTCCCGGCCTTGGTTTCCAGAATGGACAACAACCCCCCATTCTCAGCCAGGTCTTCATCCGCCCCGTGGATGGTGGCGGTGAGTTGTCCTTCGAGTTTGCCGGCTGCCTGGAGCATCTCTCCGGGTGAGCCGCATTCGACGACGAGAGTGGAGGGGCCAAACACTTCATCCATCAAGGAGGGACTGTTCAGGAATGTGTCGAGTGTCGTGACGAACAGAGCCGCCCCCGCTTGAGCCTTGGCCGCGCCGTCTTGGGCGGTGGCGCTTGCGGCGAGGCGGACACCGGGGATTTGGGAGAATCGTTCCACACCCTGACGATAGCTTGAGCAAAGCTCGGCCGTGAGCATCGCGGCGGCGGGAGTCGAGGACATGAGATTCTCCAGCTTGCGCAGAAAGGCCTCGGTACCGGCGCTCTTGCAAACGAAAACCAGGCCGGGGTTTGTGCAGAATTGGCCAACGCCAAGCGTTACCGAACTCTGGATTCCGGAGGCCAGCGCCTCCGGATTCTGATGCATGGCGCGGCTCAAGATGAAAACAGGGTTGATGCTGCCCATCTCGGCATAGACCGGAATCGGCTCGGGCCGGGCCGCGGCCGCATCCATGAGGGCGCGCCCGCCCGAGCGGGAGCCCGTAAAGCCAACGGCCTTGACGAGCGGATGTTTCACAAGCGCAATTCCGATCTCGCGACCCCGCCCATAGAGCATGGAGAAAACGCCTTCAGGCGCGCCGCATTCCTGAGCTGCGCGCTGGACCTGCAAGGCCACCCTTTCGGATGTGCCAGGATGCCCTTGGTTCGGCTTTACGATGACCGGACATCCGGCGGCCAGCGCAGAGGCCGTGTCTCCGCCCGCCACGGAAAAGGCAAGCGGGAAGTTCGTGGCGCTGAACACGACCACAGGCCCAAGCGGGCGCATGAGAGAACGGACCTCGGGCTTGGGAAACGGCTTGCGAGCCGGCTCGCCATGGTCGATCCGCACTCCCAGCGGGAGGCCGCTCACGACGGCTTCGCCACAAAGCCGGAGTTGGAAACAGGTCCGCGTCAACTCGCCCTGCAAGCGTGGCGCGGGCAAGGCCGTCTCGAGGTGGGCGCGTTCGACAATCTTGGAAGCCTCCGCCTCGAGCCTTTCCGCAATTCGGCAAAGCAGTTGAGCGCGGCGCTTCGCGGGCCAGCGGCCATATTCGAGAAATGCTTTGAAGGCGAGATGCGCGGCATCATCCACATCCGCGATCGTGGCAAAGAAATAACCCGGCTCCAGCTTCGCCCCGGTCGCGGGGTTGACGGCGGGTGTGGGTTGGCCGGCCGGCTTGGCCCGGCGGGCGCCAATGATTGAGAGTCCTTCGAGCTTCATAAATCGTAACGATTACTCAGGTCAACTCGCCTGATGCATGCCATAGGAGCGCGGACGCCCTCGTCCGCGTCTCCAGAAAGCCGCAGTCGCGGACGAGGGCGTCCGCGCTCCTGCCACGCACCTGCCGTGCGCCAGGGCCCGGCTCAGCGTGGCGAGCGCCGTTTTACGTTCCGCTCCGGCCAGTGTGAGGCGAGGCGGGCGAACGAGCTCGCTGCCCATCCCGACCTCCTGCTGCGCCAGCTTGATCAGTTGCACGAACTTGGGAACAGTATCCATTCGCAACAAGGGCAAGAACCACCTGTAGAGTTGGCCGGCCTTCTTGGCGTCACCCTCGACTGCGTAATTGAAGAGCCTCACCGTTTCCCTCGGAAAGGCGTTGACCAGACCTGCGATCCAGCCAACGGCGCCGGCACGCACCCCTTCAACGACCAGATCATCCACCCCGACCAAGAGTGAAAGGCGTTCCCCACAAATTGCCTTCAGAGCTGTCAGGCGGCGTACATCCGCGCTGGACTCCTTCACTGCGCGCAGGTTCGGATGCTTCTCGGCGAGTGCCTTGATCTGTTCCGGCAGGAAGTCCGTCTTGTAGGCGACTGGGTTGTTGTAAAGCATGCAGGGGAGCGTTGTAGCCCGAAGCACGGTCTCTACATGCGCCTGCATCTCCCGCCAATCGCTCGAATAGACATACGGCGGCAGCACCATCAGGCCGGAGCAACCCGACTCTTCCGCTACACGGGCAAGCTCGGCCGCCTCCGCGGTGCTGAGCGCGGCGATGCCCGCGACCACAGGTTTGTTGAGGGCCCGCGCGAGTGTCTTGAGAACCTCGGCCTTCTCGTCGAACCGCAGGGTCGCCCCTTCCCCAAGAGAGCCGAGCGCAACGATGCCCGTGCAGCCGTTATCAATCAGCCACCGGGCATGTTCCACGAGAAATGCGAAGTCCACACTCATGTCCGGTTTGAATGGCGTGGTCATCGCTGGGATGACGCCTCGCCATTGTATGGTCTTGGCACTCACTTGGGCGGCGGCGCGTTTCATCTTCGGTTTCGGGTATAACGATCCGGTGACAGTAGCGACAAATCCAGTGGCGGCTTTGCACCCGTCAGAATTCCTGCCATGAGTTTGCCTGTGATCGGGCCAAGACTCAACCCCATCATTGCATGACCTGTGGCGAGGGTCAGGTTGTCGAACCGGGCCGTGCGCCCGAGGTAAGGCAACCCGTCCGGCGAACAAGGGCGCAGCCCGTGCCAGGGCTCAATGCCCTCGAAGTCCTCGCGCTGGAATTTCGGGAAATAGCGGCAGAACGAGGTCACAATCCCGCGCACACGGGCCGGGCTGATGGTCCGATTCAGTCCGGCGAGTTCCATCGTGCCGCCCACGCGCAACGCGCTTCCCATTGGCGTCACGGCCACTCGCGCCTCACAGAGAATCGAGCAGACTTGCGGGAGTTGACGCGGCCTGGGCAAAGTGAGGCTGTAACCCTTGCCGGCTTGAATGGGGATGCGCAAACCAAGGTTGCGCGCGAGGAGAGGCGACCACGAGCCGCAAGCCAGCACAAACTCATCCGCCTCGATCTGCCCGCCTCCCGGCACGGTGACCGCGCGTATCTTGCGGCGGTCTTCGATCCTCCAATCGAGAGCCTCGCGCTCCCAAAGGAAGGTTCCGCCGAGTCGTTCCACTTGGGTTTGGAGGGCCGCCATAAACCGGTGCGGGTCGAGGTGGCAATCCATCGGGAAATGGACGGCGCCCGCGACATTCATTGTCGCACCCGGGTCGAGAGCCGCAGCTTGGCTCGGATCAAGCACTTCGGCCGGAATGCCTAGCGCCCGAGCTTGCTCCGCTGTTTTTGCCTCTTCCTCCAGCGTGTGGGGCTCTTTGCAGAGCATCAGCAAGCCCTTTTTCACCAGACCGAAATCGACTCCCGGCAACGCCGCCAATTCCTCAAAGCATCTCCGGCTGGCCAAGCTCAAATCGCGCAGCAATGGAGCGGAGCGCTTGACGTGGGCCGAATTTGAGGCTCGCCAAAACTCGATTCCCCAATCGACCAGGTCCCAAGACGCTCGCGGGCGGATATAAAAGGGCGAGGCCGGATTCCACATCCACTTCAGGGCCAGCGCCACCATGCCGGGCGCGGCCAGAGGAATGAAATGGCTGGGCACGACCATGCCGGCGTTGCCGAACGAACAGCCGTCCCGATGGGCGGCGTTGCGGTCGAGAACCGTGACGCGCAATCCGCGCTGGGCGCAGTAGTAGGCGGTCGAGAGCCCGGCCACCCCTCCGCCGATGATGAGGATGCGCCGGCTCATGCGCGCCAGCGAGGAGAAGACTTCAGCGCGGAGGGCGATCTAGCGGGCGGAAATGACAGCGCATACGACATTTTTCATCCATACCGGAGCCGTTCATCTTCCTGGACGCAGCCCCCGACCGCGTTGCCCAGAGGATGCGCCTGTCCTGCTGAGGGTAGCTGTATGGCTCATCTCACCCACATCGCTAGAACCGCCGCCAGAACAATCAAGCCGACCATCCACCAAAACCAATGAATCCCCCGCGGCACCGGCGTTCGCCCTCCAAATTCGCGTTTGACAAAGTCCTGGTAATCGAACTCCTCGTCAGGCAAGTCCAGACCACCTTGATAAGACGCCTCCGACCAACCCGTGCTCTCGTCCGAGCCGCAGGCGGGGCATGCCTTAGCGTTGCGCGGAACCTCCGCGCCGCAGTTGGGGCAGACATCGGGCGTCATAGCTCCTGGCTTTGAACCCTGGCCTTGGCGCCCGTGAGCAAAGCGACGGTGCCGTTTCCGCCGGGCCGTGTTGGTTTCCAATCGCAAATCGCAAGTCGCAAGTCGCAAATCATGAATACCTCACCGGAGTTACACTCCCAGCGCCTACCCGACCCCCGCGTATTCCTCATCCGTCTTCAAATTCAGTTCCATGAGCACATAATCGTGTTTGATTGCTTGCATGTCCTTCACATAGTCCTCCAGTCTGAGGAGGTTGCTGAAGCCCAGCAGGGCGAACATCTTGATAGCGGCTTCCTGTTCGCCAAGAAACTCCGCTTCAACCTTCTCCAACCCCAGGTGGCGCGCAAGGCTCACGATCTCGCTCACCATCGTTCGCGCCAGGCCCCGTCCCCGGTATTGAGGCAGAACCAGGACGCTGACGCGCCCGACGTGGCGTTTCCAGCCGCCGAGTTGTTGGTGCAGCGTCGCGTCTCCAACGATCTTTCCATCCATCCAGGCCAGCACGGGGAAATTGCGCCCCAGGTCGATGTTCAGGCACCAATCCCGAATCACTTCCGGCTGCACGACCCGGTGCTTGATGAACATCCGCTCCGCCTCAGGCACCGCCAGGAAAAACTGGTGAAATGCCTTTTCGTCCTCCTTTCGGAGAGGACGGAACACACAGCGCGACCCGTCCTTGAGCGTGATTTCCTTGGGATACTTTTGCAGTTCGAGTTCGAGTGACATAGGACTATTGGGTGTGGTTTTCAAAAACGAACACGCCCTTCTTGTTGCCGACAACGATGTCCGGGTATTTGGGATTGCTCACAAAGCCTGCCGTGACCTGCGTCCCGACGCCGGAGTCATTGTCGATCAGGTGCGGGATAAACTCCGCCTGGCCGTCGCCATGGCGGACCAACTGGAACCAATAAAGGACGGCGGGGCCGTTTTCGTCCGGGTCGGGACCGTTCTTGCCGTGCGCCCAGAAGCGTTTGCCGGTGACAATGTCCTTGAGGCCGTCGCCGTTGATATCGATGAGCGCCAGGGAATGCGGCTGAGAGAACTGAACGCCGAACCGGTTCTTGGAGGGGTCCTCATTGAGGATGAGGTGCTTGCGGAAGGTAATCTTGCCATCCTCTCTGACCTGCTCGAACCAGGCCAGGCCGTATTCATGCGCGGCGATTGCGGTGATGACATCATTCAATCCATCGCCGTTCACATCATAGACGACCATCTGCGCCCCGCCCTTGCCGAAGGAGAAGGGATGCTTTTTCCAAATCGGGTCGCCGGCCAGCGAGGCGGGCTGTTCCCACCAACCGGTCGCCTCCAGAATGTCCGCGCGCCCGTCGCCGTTGATGTCGCCGGCCCCCAACCCGTGCGTGAATCGCTGATAATTGCCCTTGGGGGTGATCGGATAGAACGTCCAGGGAGCGTCGGGGTGGTTCCAATCCGGTTCCGCGTAGCCGATGCGTTGGCGGGCGCAGCAGAGCAACTCCGGTTTGCCGTCACCCGTGATGTCCATGAAGCCGGGAGATTCATCCCCAACCTCGTCAAAGGCGATGTGCTCCTGCCAATGACCCTCCCGCCCCTTTGGATTCTCGTACCACCGAGCCTCCTTTCCGGGAAACCCGACTACCAGGACATCGGCCCAGCCGTCGCCGTTGAAATCATACGTAAACTCCAGGAAACAATCGGAATAGGCGTTGTTCACGCCCAGAGCGCCTTCAAACCCCGGAATCGTCTCGACTGTGCCGTCGGGCTTCTTCAGCTTGAAACTCGCGTTGGCTGGGTAAAACTCGTGCCGGATCTTGAAGTCCGGCCCTTCGTACCAAAACGGCCCTGAAACCACATCCATGTGGCCGTCCTGGTTAACATCCCCGATATCGGCGCCCTCAGCCCAGAACTGGCGGGTCAGTGTGAGTTTTTGGAAAGAAGGAGTGAGGCCCTCGGCGCGCGAAGTGGCGGCGGTCGCCCAGAGCGCCAACACGGCAAACAGGATTTTAGACATGCGCTTATGGTTGCCACTTCATTATGGGCGCGTCAAGGTTGGAGCTTGCTTCATTGCGGCAGTGCCGTATTCTTCATGCTCGGTTTTTAACGATCTATTAAAGGCAGTTTGAATAAGAGAAGAAGCAGGTTTTCGCGGCGCCGGTTTTTGACGGTCAGTTCTTTGGGTCTGGGCGGGAGTTGGGTGGCTTGTTCCAACCAACTGGGCGCGCGCACGGTCCGAGGGCTGGTTGCGGAGGCGCGCCGGCATGTCGAGAGGCCGATCATTGCTCCGCTGCCCCAAGCGTGGGATCCCAACACCATTACCGCAGCCTGGCTCGGCCATTCTACGGTCCTCCTCAATTTCTACGGGCTTACGATCCTCACAGACCCGGCCTTGTTCACGCGCGTCGGACCAGACACACCCTTTGGCATCATTGGCCCAAAGCGCCTGGTTGCCCCCGCTCTCTCCCCACACCAGTTGCCGCCTATCGACCTGGTCCTGATTTCCCACGCTCACTTGGACCATCTGGACACCGCGACGCTGCGGGCGCTTCCAGGCCGGCCCCGCGCAGTCACCGCTCACGCCACAACAGACCTCCTGGAGGATACCGCCCTCCGCAAGCCGCAATCCCTTGCCTGGGGCGAGCGGACCAGGATTCCCACCGCATCCGGCGACGTCGAAATCACCGCGTTTGAGGTCAAGCATTGGGGCGCGCGCTGGAGGTATGACAAGTACCGCGGCTACAACGGCTACATTCTCGCACGCGAGGGCAAACGCCTCATCTTTGGTGGCGACACCGCCTTAATCGGCTCGTTCCGTTCACTGAGACGACGTGGGCCATTCGCCCTGGCTATCATGCCCATCGGCGCCTATAACCCCTGGGTGATGTCCCACTGCACACCCGAGCAGGCCGTGCAAATGGCCAATGACGCCGGGGCGGAGTATTTCTTGCCGATCCATTTCAAGACCTTTGCTTTTGGACGCGAAGGAACTGTCGAGCCGATGCAGCGACTCGAAGCGGCGATTGAGAGAGAACGAATCGGCTGGCGCTACATCGGCGAGACCTTCCGGCTGAGCGGAGTCTCCGGGCGGCGATCAGCCCTGCGCCCTTATCTGCCGCTTCACCTTGCGTGACGGCGGGAGAAGTGGGGACTAACCCCGACGGCTCACCGGACAGTGTCGTAGTGGCGGCGGTGCAAATCGCCAAAGAGCGACTCGGCCCACAGTTTGACCCACTGCCAGACCACCCGTCCAAACCCGCGCCGTTCATAGCGTCGCATGGAGGTGGTGGCGACCGTATCCCGAAGACACTTATACCGGCCAAATCGCTTGAGCCGGCGAATCAATTCGCTGTTTTCCCGCACTTCCAACCCCTCATCGAACCCTCCCACGCGCAGGAAGGTCGCTTTCCAGCAAATGATGACTCCGGAACTGCCGGCATGGATGCCCGAGCGATGCATGACGTTCTTTAGGGAATACAGTATCCGGTATCTGAACCGCCGGGAATCCGGACGTCCCGCCAAAGTCGCCGCCGCGTCTCCCTCCAGAAACCGTTCCGCGATTTTCTTTAGTCCCATTGGCTCCAAGGTCGTGTCGGCATCCAGGAACATCAGGATCTCTCCCCGGGACACTCGCGCCCCCGCATTTCGGGCTAGCCCCAAGCCCTTCCGCTGAAGCACGATGAGACGATGGCAGCCGTCGCGTGCAACCCGGGCAGTGCCATCAGTGCAGCCGTTGGCCACGACGATAATCTCAAACCGGTGGTAGGTCTGGTGAGACAGGGCTTCCAGTGTGAGGCCGATATAGCCTTCCTCGTTGTGGGCGGGAATGATCACCGAGATCATCCGCTCCGGTTTGGGCTGGGCGTCTTTCTCTCGGAGTCCAAACATCCTTCGCCACACCTGCGGCTCTGTAAATCGATGCAAGAGGGGTGGGGCCTCTTGGAACTGGAATCGAGTCGTATCCATAACCACTACAACTTCTCAACTCAGGCGATGAACCGCCATTGGGGATAGCCCGCAGATGGATTATGGCGATCCGGAGGATGCGACCCAATTCTTCATGCATATGCATGATTCTTTGGTCCTGGCTTAAGACGGTGGCATTGCACCCCATTGAGACGAGGGGGCAACGGACTATTTTGCTCAGGACAGTCTAACTTTCGGGTGTGCAAAATATGCGGTCAATACCTCTAATTCGGTTCTTATTATTGGGCATCACTGCAGCGGGCCTTTCGGGATGCGCCACTTATCCCGTTGCCAAGAGCCTGCGGGAGAAAGCCCATCCGGTGACATTGGTGCAGGCGACGGCTCAGCCTGATGTCTATAAGGGCACGGTGGTGATCTGGGGAGGAAAAGTGGTTAAGACCGTCAATGACACCAACGGGAGTTCCATATACGTATTGAGACTCCCGCTGAGTCATTACGAGACACCAATCGTGCCCAGCGTCTCCAGCGGAAGGTTCATCGCCCGAAGCACCGGGTTTATCGACCCACAGGTGATGAAGAATGGGCAATTGATCACGGTGGCGGGTGTGCTGGACGGGGTGGTCAAAGAGCCTTTGCAGAAGATCGAATACACGTATCCCGTGGTCGATATCAGACAGCTCCATCAGTGGTACGTGCCCCGGCAGTACTATTACTATACGCCATCGTGGTATTGGGGGTGGTATGGGCCGGGCATGAACTGGGGCTGGGGTCCCGGCTGGGGATGGTATGGCCCGGGCTGGGGCTGGGGTTGGGGCGACTGGGACTGGGGTTGGCGCTGATGGAAGAGGGAGTTGAAGGAAAAGGAGGGTTTACATGGCAAATTATATGAAACGGGTAAAAGCAACCAGTATTACGTTGGCAATCGCATTATTCATGGCGATAGGGATGCTGGCGATTGTCGGGGCGGAGCGAGGGCCATCAGGCGCCTCGGACCTGCAAGCCCCGCCGCTGAGCAAAAACGCGACAGCGCCAGCCCTTGCGTTGGGCAAGGCTTATGCGGCGGTGGCGGCGCATGTCAAACCGGCGGTGGTCAGTATTGCATCGGAAAGGATGGTGAGCGTGAACGGGGGATCTCCCTTTGGCTTTGGCGGGCAATTCTTCCAGCACTTCTTCGGCCAAGGTTCGGAGGGACCTCAGGGACAGCAGGGACAACAGGGCGGGCAGTATAAGGTCCCCGAACATAGCCTGGGGTCGGGCATGATTATTGATAAAAAGGGACACATCCTGACCAATTATCATGTCGTAGAGAAGGAGACTAAAATCACAGTGACCCTGGCCGACAAGCGCACGTTCAAGGCCAAAGTAATCGGCACTGACCCGAAGACCGATGTCGCTGTCATCGCCATCACAGGTCATGTCCCGCATGACCTGCCCACAGTGCAACTGGGCAATTCGGACGACCTGGTGGCGGGAGATATTGTCATGGCCATTGGCGCGCCGTTCGGATTTGTCCAGACCGTCACCACAGGCATTATCAGCGCGACCGGCCGCGCCAGCGTCGGACTGGCGGACTACGAGAATTTTCTCCAGACCGACGCGCCGATCAATCCCGGCAACTCCGGAGGGCCGCTGGTTAACATGGAAGGGCAAGTCATCGGCATGAATACTGCCATCGCGACCCAGGTGGGCCAATTCTCTGGTGTGGGCTTTGCGATCCCGGTGAACGCTATTAAGGCCATCCTGCCCATCCTGGTCAAAGGTGGGAAAGTGGTTCGCGGCTATCTCGGCGTGCTCATCCAGAACCTCAGCCCCGAACTGGCGAAGCAATTTCAGGTCCCAAACGCAAAAGGGGCGCTTGTTGCGCAAGTGATCAGCGGTTCGCCGGCCGACGAGGCAGGCATCCAGGTGGGCGATATCATCGTGAGTTTTAATGGAAAGCACATTCAAGACTCGACGCAACTTCGCAACCTGGTCGCCGCGACCAAGCCCGATGAAAAGGTGAACCTAACTGTGCTACGAAACGGAAAGGAGCAGAACCTGACGGTGACGGTCGGCAAACTTCCGTCGGGGCCGCCGGCCCTGGCCCAGGAAGGCGGCGGCGGGATGCTATCGCGGTTCGGCCTGACGGTTGAGACCCTGACGCCCGGAACGGCCAGGGCACATGGGTATGGGAACCTGGAAGGCTTGCTGATTACGGACGTGGCGCCCGGCAGCCCAGCCGCCGAAGGCAACGTGCAGGCGGGCGACGTGATTACAGAGGTTAATCACCAAAGGGTTGCCAACATGGAGCAACTGGGCAAGGTCCTGCGGCAATCCAGAGACAAAAACAGAGTACTGTTGCTGGTTAATCACAACGGCCAAAGCATGTTCATTATCCTGCAGACGCAATGAGCCCGGTGGTCGCCTCTACACCCCTCTGGCCGCTGGTCGCCTATTTTGGCGGCATCTTGCTCGTGGTGGCTGCCATGCTTGGGGGTTCCGCCCTTTTAGGAGAGCACCACCAGGAGCGAGCCACCGGCGAGCCGTATGAGGGCGGCATGCTGCCAACCGGTTCGGCGCGGCTCAGGATCGCCGCCCCCTTCTACCTGGTAGCCATGTTCTTTCTCCTCTTCGATCTTGAGGCGGTTTATCTGTTTGCTTGGGCGGTCGCCGCTCGGGAATCGGGGTGGCGGGGTTACTTTGAGGCGCTGATTTTCGTTGGGGTACTGGGGATCGCGCTGGCCTACCTGTGGCGGTTGGGCGCGCTGGATTGGGGTTCACTGAAGGCCAATGCGAGGGCTGATGAACCTCTTGGACGAGGACAACTTTTGGGATTGCCTCAGAGGGCCAGCCCTCGGGTTGAATGAAGCATGCGCTGGTCACTCACCAGACCAAACAGCCCTCGCTCCAGCGGAGATGGCGCGGCCGGAACGCTGGAGGAAGCCACGCGGCGCAGCGTGGTGCTCTCCCGGCTCGATGACCTCGTG
>JBJKSV010000484.1:0-3306 GCA_046703605.1 Limisphaerales bacterium | reverse complement strand
CAACTCATCGCAGCGAACTGCGACCTTCAACCGCCCTCGTGCCGAATCTTGATTCATAATGGACTTTCGCCCCCTGTTATGCCGGAGGGGAGAATGTTGTCAATGCTATTCTGGTTGGAATTCCGAGGTCGTTGAGGAGGTGCTGCGCGATAAGCTTGTTCCTAAAGGCCACGATTTGAAGGGTTTATCGGCCGGTTTGTCGCCGATCTTTTATCGAATTTCTGTCTGTTCTCGACAAAGTGTGAGACGGACCGGCCGATAAATGGCAGGTGATATACGGCTTACAGAAACGGCTCGAAATTGTACTTCCCTCATCTGGCTGGAGGGTGGATTATCGGCCGAGAACGAAAGGCAAAAGCATTATGGGCCTGATTGACTATCTAAAAACCCAATTCCTGGAAATCATCCAGTGGGAGGACGATTCGCGCGACACCCTCTCCTACCGCTACCCGGACATGGACAAGGAAATCAAGCGGGGGGCGCAACTCATCGTGCGCGAATCGCAGGTGGCGCAGTTCGTCTATTTGGGCCAGTTCGGCGACACCTTTCTCCCCGGCAAATGGACGCTCACCACCGATAACATCCCCATCCTCTCCACTTTGAAAGGCTGGAAATACGGGTTGGAATCTCCCTTCAAAGCGGATGTCTATTTCGTCACCACGCGCCTGTTTACGGGCAACAAATGGGGCACGGCAAATCCGATCATGATGCGCGACCCGGATTTCGGCATCGTGCGCGTCCGCGCTTACGGGACCTATGACTTTCACGTGGTCGAGCCGAAGCTCTTTTTGCGCGAGGTGGCGGGGACGGACGACCATTTTCGGCTCGATGAGTTTTCGGACACGATGCGCTCTCGAATCGTGAGCGTCTTTTCGGATGCCTTGGCCTCAGCGAAACTTCCGGTGCTGGATGTGGCCTCGCGCTACCAGGAACTGGGCGAGGCCCTGCTGCCGGCCATCAACCCCGCTGTAACAGCGAAGTACGGCCTCGAAATCCCAAGCTTCATCGTTGAGAACGTGTCGCTGCCGGCCGAAGTCGAGCAGGCCATTGATAAACGTTCCAGCATGTCCGCCGTGGGCAACCTGAACGATTACGTCAAATTCCAAATGGCCGAGAGCATGACCAAAGGCGAGGGAGGCAGCATGGCCAATTCCGCCGCGCAGCTTGGCGCCGGCCTGGCCATGGGCCAGCAGATGGCCGCCGCCATGTCCGCCGCCCAAACCAACCCGCGCAGCACCAATCCCGCCGCTGTCCCCGCCCCGCCGCCGGGCGTTGCGCCCGCCGCGCCAACTCCCTCCCCGTTTCCCGAACTGCTTGGCCCATCCGATGCCGCCAAGGAGCTCGGGGTGAGCGAGGCGGACGTGCTCTCGGTGCTTGCCGACGGGTCCTTGAAGGGCAAGAAGATCGGGAGCACTTGGCGCATCACGCGCCAGGCCCTCCAGGAATTCCTCAATAGTTGAGTGGGACTGCCATGCCTGAAGCCCTTGCCCAGAAGAAGTTCTCATGCCCGTCATGCGGCGCGGAGGCGCGATGGGACCCGGAGAAGAAGGCCCTGGTCTGCCCATTTTGCGGCACGGTCTCTCCCGCACAAAGCGAACTGAGCGCCGAGGGCGAAGAAGTCATTGTCGAGCACGACCTGGTCAAGGCGCTGCGAGGCATCCCGGACGAGCAGCGCGGCTGGCAAGCCAAGAAGGTCTCTGTCAGGTGCCAGAGTTGCCAGGCGATTTCAGTCTTCGATCCGGAGCGAGTGGGGCAGCGGTGCGATTTTTGCGGCTCGACCGCCCTGGTGCCCTATGAGGAAATCAAGGAGGCCTTCCGCCCCGAAAGCCTGCTGCCGATGAAGCTCTCCGAAGACGCAGTGCGCGACTCCATTCATCGTTGGTACGGGAGCCGATGGTTCGCCCCCAACAAGCTCAAGGCCGCCGCCATGACGGACATCGTCAAGGGCCTCTACATCCCCTACTGGACCTTTGACGCGCAGGTCCACGCCAACTGGAGGGCTGAAAGCGGCTACTTCTATTACGAAACTGAGACCTACACGGATTCCAATGGCCGGCTCCAGACCCGCCAGGTGCAGCGGGTGCGCTGGGTGCCCAGTTGGGGGGCGCTGGACCACTTTTTTGATGACGAATTGGTGCCGGCCTCGCGCGGTGTCCGGCCCAAGATGCTCCACCGCATCGAGCCCTTTCCCACCAAGGAACTCAAGCCCTACAACGCGGGTTATCTCTCGGGCTGGGTGGTGGAACGTTACCAAATCGACCTGGTGGCCGCCGCCAAAGAGGCGCGGGAGGGGATGGACGCGGAGATGTACAAGATGTGCGGCGCGCAGGTGCCGGGCGACACGTATCGGAGCCTGCGCGTCGATTCGGATTATTCCGGGCAGACCTTCAAGCACATCCTGGTGCCGATCTGGCTGCTGACCTATAACTACGGCAAGCGCGGCTTCCAAGTGGTAATCAACGGCTACACCGGCGCCATCGCGGGGCAATACCCCAAGAGCTGGGTGAAAATCCTGCTCACCGTCCTGACCGTCGCGGCGATTATCGGGCTGGTCGTCATTTTCGCCCACCATTAGGACCTCTCCATTCCCATGCCCGACATCTACTACATCCTGATCGGCATGTTCATCGGCGGCCTTCCCGCCCTATTCCTTTGGACACTGATTCGCCGCCGATCCGATGTGACCCGGCCTCTTCTGGACTTGGAACGCCGGCTCTCGGAGGCCTTTGGGCATGCCAATGCGGATATGGCGGGCCGGGTCGAGCAACTCAAGGGCGATTTGCGCACAGACCTGGCGGACCGCTTACAGCAGGGACTGACCCGCGTGAGCGACACCGTCGATCACCAACTCGGTGAGGGACGGGAGGAGCAATCCAGGCGTCTGAGCCAGGCTGTGAGCGGGTTGGAACAGAAATTCGACGCCTTAAGAGACACCACCGACGCGAAGCTGGCCACCGTCGCCGAGAAGCAGGCCGAATCGCTCAGGGAATCCCGCGCGGAACTTTCCGCCGCACTGACCAGCCTTCGCGCAGGCCTGCAGGAGCGGTTCGACAAACTAACCGACACCCAGAGCGCCGCCGCGCGGGAAGGGCGTCTCGAGCTGGCCAAGGGGTTGGGCGAGTCCACAACGGAACTGCGCAAGAGGTTTGAATCGCTGGAGACGCGAACAGCGCAAAGCCTCGAAACGATTCGCTCAAAGGTCGATGAGCGCTTGCAGCACCTCGGTGAACAGGTCCAGCAAAAACTCGAGAAGAACCTCCAGGAGGGCTTCGCCCACTTTCAGAAGGTTCAGGAGCACCTCAAGGC
>JBJKSV010000483.1:0-2911 GCA_046703605.1 Limisphaerales bacterium | reverse complement strand
CGCCGTTTCGCCGCCTTCAGGCAAAGGGTGAAACCTCGCTGATGTTCATCCTCGTCGAACCAGCTTTTGTTCTGGCGGATTACCATCCTGATATTCCCCAGCCGGATGCGGATTTCCTGGAACTGGCGTCTGCGGAGGAGGCCTTGGTCTATAACATCGTCACGCTGCAAGGCCCCGGCCGCGCCACCGTCAATTTGAAAGGGCCGATTGTGGTCAACCGGCGAACCGGCGTGGCCAAACAGGTCGTTCTTGCCAACGCCTCCGATTACTCGGTCCAGCACCCCCTGCCGGTCGCCGAAGCCGCCTGAAAGTCCTCACGTTATGCTCATCCTCTCTCGCAAGGCAGGCGAAAGCATCGTGATCGACGGGCGCATCCGCGTGAAAGTCATGCGTGTGGAGGGCGATGTCGTGAAGCTTGGGGTGGAAGCCCCGGCGGACATGCCGGTGCATCGGCACGAAGTCTATGAAGAGATTCAGCGCAACAACCGGCAGGCGCTTACCTCTCAAAGTGCGGCGCTGCCCCGTCTGCCGGCCGCCCGAGCGGCCAATCACGCTGATGCCGCAGCGCAACCGATGAAAGCACACTCCGATAAGCAAGTATGAATGGCTCCTCCACAATCGTCCAAAGCGAGTCCGCGCCGGGAGAGTTGGCCGCTCCGATGCTGTTTGGCCTCAGTCAGTCCAGCGGCCTTGATTTTCCTCCCCTGCGCCGTCGCCACGAATCGGGACCCGAAACGCCTAGCGCGCAAACCGACGAGCTTGGCGAATCGGAAGAGAATTGGGAACAGATAGTCCGCGCTTACGAATGGAGATTGAGAGCGGCCGGCGGGCCGGTTTTGGTGCTCGGGGCCGGGAATGGCGGACTGATGAACGCACTCCAACGGCGCGGATTGGAGGTTCTGGGCTGCGAGCCTTCGCCGCGGCTCGTATGCCAGGGCCGCCGCAAATACGGATTTGACGAATCGACATTGCGATGCGGCGAGATTGAACCGTTTCTGGCCTGGCTCGACCGGATTGGCCGGAAGGTCCAAGCCGTTTTCCTTTGGCGGATTCTGGAGCATATTTGGAATCCTTACACCCTTTTGCAAAAGCTCACCCGGGTCTTGGACAGAGACAGACTGGTGATCGCGCACGTGGCGTTGCTGGCCGCAGACAATGCCGGCGGGGTCGGCCAGGGTATGGCAGATGAGAACGCAATTCTCCAGGCGGCCGAGCGGTGTGGTTTGCATTCGGAAGGTGTTGACTTCGAGGACTGTTTCACGGCGTTCGTATTCAAGAGGACTTCCGTTGGCCAGGGCGTCTCCGCGCGCCCCTTGGCGTCGACGTGTCCCACAGCGGCCAGTTGCGTATGAGTAGCCGGTGGACATGGTCCCGCAACACGCGCGGCGTTCGCCGCCGTGGTGATTTTGGCAATCCCCGGCAATTCAGTGATCTCTTCAGAAACTCGTTTTGCAATCGCCACGACAGCAAGGGCTTATGAAAAGTCAGCTTTTGTTGGTCAATTCGCCCATGCGCGCGCCGGTTTCTGGCATAACTGAGACCCCGTCGGCGGTTTGCTTGCTCAAGGGATGCACCTGAGTTTTCTGAATGAATCGGCCGTGGTCTGCGTGTCTGACGGCGGCTTCGAAACTGCGAGCGTAGATTGCGACCGCGCAAACCCGTTCATGGCGTTTGTGTTGAGGAAGACGCTGTCTCCACGTGAATGAAATGGAACAAGCACAGATTATGATCTCCACCCCCCCCGGGTCCAAGAGCAACGGGCATTCGTTCGCGCTCTCGCCCGAAATTGCTGAATTTATGCGCCAGCTTGGGCGGTTTTTCCGCTGTAAACACGTTTTGCAACTGGACTGGGCCGCGGCCCCGACCACGGTCTTTACACGGCATTCTCTCACACCGTCAGGCGAGCTTTCCTCTCTCATTGAAAACACAAACCCAGCGGGTCCCCTGCCGCTAACGGAGGCGTCGGCCGATCTCATCTTCAACTTCGCCAGCGTAGACGCTTTGAGCGACGAAGTCTTGCCGAACTGGCTGGATGAAATGTACCGGCTTTGCACCGATACCTTGTGGATCGGAGTGGAGACGCGGGCGGAACGGGATCGCTCGTGGTGGGAACAACGGCTTTTTGCCTCCGGTTTTCGCAAACATCCGCTCGCACTGCGCATCCAATCCTATCAGGATTTGGAGTCATGCCGCGGACAGCTTACATTGGTCATGGAAAAGGTGCCCGCACCGGCGCGCTCGCGGTATCCCCTGAACTCGTTGGCTGCGGAACGCGGCCTGCACATGGATATGCTGCGCGAAACCGGCTCGCGTTCCGACGCACATCTTGCCCGTTATCAGCTCGCCGCCGAGAATGCCAAGGACGGCGATGTCATTGCTGATGTGGCCTGCGGACTGGGCTACGGCAGCGCGATGCTAGCCCGGCAATTTCCCAACGCGTGCGTGATTGGCGTTGACAACAGTGACTTTGCCATTCAATACGCGCGCGAAAATTTCGCTGCCGTTTTGCCTAATCTGGAATTTCATCGCGCGGACGTGGCCGACCCGCACTGGCTCGCCGGCCGCGAGATGGATCTGCTGGTTTCCTTCGAAACTCTTGAGCATATTCCTGATCCGGATGGCTTTCTGGATCTGATGAAGCGTCATATGCGCCCAGACGCGCGGTTCATTGGTTCGGTGCCAAACCGGTGGGTGGATGAAACCGGCCGGGACCCGAATCCGTTCCACCTTCATGTTTTCGACCTGGCAAAATTCAGAAGCCTTGCACACCGCCATTTTCATTTGTCACACATTTACCGCCAGAACGCCGAGCACGGACTCAAGGGCAATCATGGACGAATCCTCCGTCCACTGCTCGACCGGCAAGCGACAGTGGATGGTGAGCGCAACGCCGAATGGTGGCTGATCTTGG
>JBJKSV010000482.1:0-2583 GCA_046703605.1 Limisphaerales bacterium | reverse complement strand
GCCGGATTTCGATGCCCTGCCCTCTGTCCCCTATCCCCAGGAGCTGCTTACGGTCACGCGAGAGGGGCAGCCTCACCGCGTTACCGCCACCGAATGGCCGGAGCGGCGCAGACAGTTGGCCGGGCTGGTCGAAGAGTACCTTCTCGGCCACGCACCGCCCCCTCCAGGCAATGTTCGTGCCTTCATTGAGCACAAAGGCGTCGAGGATGGCCACGAGACCTGGACGGTCCGGCTGGAGTTCGGCCGGCACCACGCGGCCAAACTCCACTGCTGGCTCTGGATCCCAAAGAACCTGAAGCAGAAGCGCACGCCCGTCTTCCTGGTGGATAACTTCACCTACACGACTTTTGCCCGAGATGCCTTCAACGAGGGGCGATTTCTTATTTGCATTTACAACGCGACCGACCCGGTTTATCGGCCTGACAAAACGGATGAATCCGCCGCCTACAAAGACCTCTTCGGCAAATACGACTGGTCGGAGTTTCGGCGCCGGGGCTGGAGCGCCTCGCGGGCTGTCGATTGGCTTTCCACGCTCGACTTCGTGGCGCCGGACCAAATCTATATTGGCGGGCACTCACGTTCGGCCAAGCAGGCCCTTGCCTGCGCGGCTTTCGACGACCGCATCGCCGGTGTGATAGCCTCTTCCCCGGGTTCGGGCGGGTCGCTTGAATTCCGTTATTGTGATCAATACTACTATGGCGAATCGGCAGAGAGGTTGACCACGGTCTTCCCGCTGTGGGTATTGCCGAAGGTGCGGTTTTTCGCCGGGCGCGAAAACAAGCTGCCGGCGGACATGCAGTTCGTGTATGCGCTGATTGCTCCTCGACCGGTCCTAATGAGCACCGCCATCAACGACACCGTCGAGAACACCTGGACCGTGGAGCAAATGTACCAGTCCATCGCGCCGGTATGGAAGCTCCTTGGCGGGAGCGGCAACCTGGCACTGCGCTACCGCCCGGGCCACCACCATCCCGACGCCGCTACCTGCTCCGCCCATAGCCGGTTCCTGGTGCTCTGTTCTGAAGGCAAATCTCCTGCCGAGGCTTTCCCTTATCGGCCCTACCATCCCTGGAATTACGCGGCGTGGGCAAAAGAGAACCCTCCCCCCGCGCCACCGATTCGGAGCGCAAAGAACCCTCTTCAAACCCGGGAACTGCTCCGCTGGCTTCTTGGAGACGGCCCACAGTACAAACCCGCCAGAGTGGTCCTGGGCCAAGGCGAATCCGACGACGTTGCCAGGTTAATGAATCGGGCTGGCCCTGCGCATCTGAAGTGCCGTTTCGACGACGTCAATGCGAACTTCTATTATCCGCCGAATGAGCGGCCTGATCGAAGGAGAGGATCCGTGGCGGAGAGGCTTCCGACCATTATCTGGCTTGCCCCGCTCCACTGTGCCACCGGCTATACCCCCGGATACCGCACCGGCGACATCCCTTACCGCCGCTTCTCCAAGGCCGGTTTCCTTGTCCTTGCTTTTGATCCCATCGCAACGGGGTCCCGCCAGGAGGAGGGCCGCCACTTTTACGAGCGCTATCCGCGCTGGAGCCTGATGGGCAAAATGGTCCTCGACGCCCGGCATGCCATCGACGCCGCGCTGGCCAATCGCGATGCGGACTCTGCCCGCGTTTACCTTGTCGGCTTCGGCATGGGCGGAATGGTGGCGACGCTCACCGCCGCCTTGGATGGCCGGGTCGCAGGAGTCGCCACTGCCTCCGGATTCACTCCGTTTCGAACCGACACCGACGCTGCGGGAGACGGCGGCATCCGCCGTTGGTCGCATCTCTACGGTTGGCTGCCGCGCCTTGGGCCATTCGTCGGCAAAGAAGCCACTGTTCCGGTGGATTTTCCCGAGGTCCTCGCCAGCATCGCACCTCGGCGCGTGCTGGTGGTGGCTCCGCTGCTGGACTGGCACAATCCGCACGCAGGGGTCCATGAAGCCGTCCAGGCTGCGAGAGCGGCCTTTAAGGCGAAGAATGCCCAGGACGAACTCGAACTCTACAGCCCGGAGTGTCTTGCGGAATTCAACGACAACATCCAAGACCGCATCATCCAGTTCTGCCGGCGCCGGGAGGCGGGGTGGCGCACCCCCCGTGTGAGCCGTTAAGTCGTTAGGGCCGTCGATGGTCAAGGACTTAGGCCCGGTCAAAGTCGTCAGAACGGTCGCCTTTCCGCACACCGCCCCTTGAAAGGCAAAGAGTTATGAAAGATTTTAAAGACAGACTAGAGCGCATCGAAGTTGAGGAACCGCTCCACATCCCCACGCTTGACGGCGCCGGAATCGCTGAAACCATCAAGGTCAAAGTGCCCGCGTGGCGCGACCCCAAAGACGGCGAGATCTATCTGGACACCGAAGCCGCCGCGCTCCTCGACAAAGCCAAGGCCCGCCACATGGGCCTTCTCACCCCGCAACAAATCAGGGCGCTCCGCCAGCGGCTAGGGGTCACCCAAAAGCAGATCTCCGAACTCCTTCAGATCGGCGACAAGACTTGGACGCGCTGTGAGACTGGCCGGGAGCGCCCCTTCCGCTCCACAAACGTGCTCCTCTATGCGCTGAGCGATGGCAAAATCGACTTGACCTATCTC
>JBJKSV010000481.1:0-3366 GCA_046703605.1 Limisphaerales bacterium | reverse complement strand
GAGACCCACGCAACCCCAGAAGGCCTGGCTCCCAATCGTGCGGACGCCGGCGCCGATAGTGATGTTGGACAAGCCGGCGCAACCGGCGAAAGCGCCTGAATCGATATTGGTCACGTTATCGGGAATGGTGATGGCGGGCAGGTCCGCGCATTGAACGAAGGCGTTGGGGCCGATGTCTTTGAGACTGTCTGGGAGGGCCACATTGGTCAGCGTGGAATCCAATGCGAAGGCCGAGTCGCCGATGGTGGTGACATTCTCGGGGATTGACACGGAGGTCAGGCCGGCCCCGGAAAAGACCGACGGCCCGATGAGGGTCACCGGCAAGCCGGTAATGGTGCTGGGGATGGAGAGAACGCCGCCAGGCCCGCTACAATGGACGATGGTGATCGCAGCGTCGTGGATCATGTAGGCGAGCAGATGCCCATCGATCGATACGGCGCTCAGGGTGGTGAAGGTCTGGTCGGCGCCAGTACTCAAGCCGGCGCTATTGGTGGCGGTGAGTTGGCAGTGATAGGTGGTGCCTGGACTCAGACCGGTGAGGGTGGCGCCGACGCCCTGCGGCGTAGCGCCGTAGAGCGAGGCCGCGCCGTAGCCGGTCGAGTTGCCGTAAGCCGTGGTGGTGCCCCAGAGGAAAGTGTAATTGGCCGGCGCGCCATTGGGATTAACCGTTCCCGTAAGATAGGCCGTGGTGCCAAGAACGGCCGAGGCGGGATCGGTGATTACGGTGGGGGGCTGCTGTGGCGGAGGCGGCGGAGCAACGGGAGTTGTCAAAGTGAGCACCGAGGAGTGGCTAATGCCGTTGTCGTTGGTGGCGACCAACTGATAATGGTAGGTGGTGCTGGGACTGAGGCCCTCCATGCTGACGGCTACCGCCACCGGGGTGTCTTGAGCCGCCAGATAGCGTGGCGCGCTGCCCCCGGGATACGTGGTATCCGTGCCCCAGCGGACGTAGTACGATGCGGGCAGGCCGTTGGGGTTGACCGTGCCGGTGACCACCGCGTTGGAACTGGTGATTTGGCTGGCTGGATCGATGGTCACAATCGGCACCGGCGCCATCGCCGTCCTGAAAGTCATGTCGGCCGAATGCCCTTCTCCGGCGCTGTTGGTGGCGACTAACTGGTAGTGATAGGTCGTGTCCGGGTAAAGCCCGGTCAGTCCCGTAGATACCGTCAGCGGTGTGATCTCCGGAGGCAGGCGGAGATTGTAAGTGGTTTGCTCGTAGGCCGTGGTGGTGCCGTAGAGGATATGCCAGGCGGTGGGCAGGCCGTTGGGGTTGACGGTCCCGGTGACCACCGCGTTAGAACTGGTGATTTGGCTGGCCGGAACAACCGTAACCTCCGGCGTTTGTCCAGCTTGGGATGCCACCGGAAGGAGCAGTATGAATGCCAGCAGCGGCGTGCTCAAAGCGGTTCTTATCGATGAAGGCCGGCGTGCTTCTGATTGTCGGAGTAATAGGTTCATAAGTCCTCCTGGGCCGTTTGGCTATGATTCTCCTCCTCGGTTTGACGCTCCACCGCTCATGCCCATTATATTGACAAAAGCGCATAAGCTTGTCCAGGCATATCGGCACGATACCCTCGGGCGATTCCCCTGGAAGAAGGCCAAGCGGGGAGACGAAACTCCAGACGGGAGGTTTTGGTTCACTCGCCATGGCAAGCCGTAAGCGATTGGCCGCCTTCTCAATTCAGAAGTCGGGGGCGCGCTCCGGCTTAGCGCGGCCCCCCTGGGCGCAACGGGCGAAGACCTCCGGTTCGTCAGGCTTGCCTGCGAAACCCTGTGAGCCGTCCGGCGCCTTTTGCCATTTACCTCAACTGGAAGAACATTTGTGCGTTGGTTGTGCTCAGCGTTTGAGGATTGATCTGAGATGCCGCCGGGGTCCAGGGACCGGTCGCTTGCCCGGATTGGTTCAGCGTGCCGGTTCCTTCCCAGCGCAAGACCAGGTGCTTGGCCGGATGGAGCGCATCCTTGTCCAGATGGCATTGTCCGCAGGTCATATTCTGGCCTTGCACCACGTTCGCCTGCAGCAGCGGCCCATGACAGCTCATGCAGTGCTGCACGTCGGCCGGAGCGGTGTGAGTCTGTGCGAAGCTGCCGGCCGCCTGGTTGTTGAGCATTTGCGTGGTGTACCTCGCCACATCGGCCGCCAGGCGCGCGCACCGCTCGGCGCGCTGTGGCGACCCCGGCAGGAAGCCCGCCGCGGCGCACCACCTCTCCAGGGAGGTGTGGCAAAGGGGCGAGCCCGAAGCCGTTTGTGTGGTGATGTCATACTTTGGGCTGGCCGGCACGTACTCGGGAAGCTGCGCCTGGCAGTACCAGAAGAATACCTCGTCGATCACCGGTCCCGGGCTGGCCGAGACAAGGGTGATCGCCGCCGCCGCGCCGTTCAAAGTCCCGCACAAAGTCCCCCAGCTATGAACTCCGCCGCCCCCATACTTCATCATATCAACCGGGAAGGTCGTGTAGGGATCGCCGACGACGGTCTGCAGTTGAGCGATTATGGCGTCGAAAACCGCGTACATGCAGGCTCCCTGGTAATAGCCGTTGTAGGCCGCCTCCGCGACCGCATCCAGGTCCAATGGCTGATACGGCCAGGGAACTGCCGGGGCGCCCCCCGCCTGGGCTTTCTCCTCCGAGCCGAGGAGCGCGCCAAGAGCGCCGGCGGCGATGGCAGCCGCTGACGCCGCCATGGGGGCGCTGGTGAGAAATTGCCTTCTGGAGAGATTCGAGTTCTTCATAGAGTATATTGCATTAGGTATTTAAAATGATCCATATCTTATATTTGAATCATGTAACATTCATACTATGAATCTGCCGTCCGGGATCAAGCTCTTTTCTCGGCTCGTCTCAAACCGGAGAAAGTCCCGGTCGTCCCAAGGCCTGTAAACATTGGGAATCGTGATTTTGCGTCCGTCCCAGGACTCGTCCCGATCAGATCTCAAGTGCAGAAGCGGACATCCTCGGGGAAGCAGTCGCCTGAGACCGGCATGGTTTGCCCGCAGAAGTGGCTCGTCCAATACTTTCTTTGCGGTTCAGCGAGAATGCTCGCAAGCGGGTCCAAAAATTGCTTGAGGCCAACAATGCGGGGAACATCGCCGCCCAAGAAAAGGTTGAGCTGCATAAGTACGTCCGCGTGGGCTAGTTCCTTGACCTGCTCCAAGCCAAAGCCGGGGTTTGCTGGCCCAGGCGAATAAAAGGTAATGCGCTCGCCGGGACGTTCTGCGCCGCGATCTTCAAACCAGCCCTGGGAAAGTCACAAGGCTGTCAGGGCGCTGTTGTTTGGGACTAGCACCTACCGGAGCAGGAACCTGCGATGGCTCTGGAACACGCCTCGAAGCGAGCGGGAGAGATTGTCCTGGAGCTCTTGTA
>JBJKSV010000480.1:0-2652 GCA_046703605.1 Limisphaerales bacterium | reverse complement strand
CTGTCTCTCCGTGATCGCCTTAACCGGACGGTCCGGGACATCCCCCGTTCGGGCATCCGCGATTTCTTCGACATCGTCAGCACGATGCGGGACGTCATTAGTCTCGGCATCGGAGAACCGGACTTCGACACGCCGTGGCACGTGCGCGAATCCACCGTCTTCGCCTTGGAGCGAGGGGTGACCCATTACACCAGCAACCTGGGCTATATCGAGCTGCGCCGCGCTCTATCCGCCTACGTTCGCAAAGCGTTTGGCGCCGAGTATAACCCCGAAACCGAGGTGCTGGTGACTGTTGGCGTGAGCGAGGCGCTGGACCTCGCCCTGCGCGCCCTGCTCAATCCAGGCGACGAGGTGCTCTACCACGAGCCTTGCTATGTCTCTTACCGCGCGGCCATCCTCTTCGCGCAGGGCATCCCCCTTACCGTAGAGACGCACTCGGACAACGGTTTTCGCCTGACCCGCTCGATGCTTGAAGCCAAGGCCACGCCGCGCACAAAGGTGCTCATGCTCAACTTTCCCAATAATCCGACCGGGGGGGTCATGACTCGGGCCGACTTGGAGGATATTGCGGCCTTCGTCCGCGAGCGCGACCTGATTGTGATTACGGACGAGATTTACGGGGAGCTGAGCTATGACCAGCCTCATACCAGCATCGTAAGCCTGCCCGGCATCCGCGAACGCACCCTCTTTCTCCATGGCTTCTCGAAGGCCTGGGCCATGACCGGGTTCCGGCTCGGTTACGCCTGCGGCCCGGCGGAGCTTATCGAGGCGATGATGAAGATCAACCAATACACCATGCTCTGCGCCTCTTCCCTGAGCCAGAAAGCGGCCATCGAGGCCCTGGCACGACCCAATTCGGATGTGACCGAAATGCTCGACGAATACCGGCGGCGCCGGAACTTCATCGCCGCCGCGCTCGCCGATATGGGCCTGGAATGTCATCGTCCCCTGGGGGCGTTTTATGCCTTTCCCTCGGTGGCGAGGCTTGGGATGTCCTCTCATGAATTTGCACTGGCCCTCTTGCGGGAAGAAAAGGTGGCAGTCGTCCCCGGCACGGCCTTTGGAGCCTGCGGCGAGGGATTTGTCCGTTGCGCTTACGCCACCAGCATGGAAAATATCAAAGAAGCCATGAATCGTCTGCGCCGGTTTATCTCCCGGCAGTGAATTGTTTATGAAACACTCGATGCCGGATTCTGCTCGTCAACTCAATCATCTGGCACGGCCGTGGTTGAAAACGTCGGAGGTAACCCGCCGTTCCTTGGCCGAGACGCCCAGGGAACTCGCAGCCGGGACGCCCGTGCTGCGTGGCGTGGCCGATACATCGAGCCACATCCGCCTGGCCCGCTTCGCACAGGGCCGCCTGGGATGCCTCCTCTTCGCCACCGCCTTGCTGGCGGGCGCCACGCTCATCGGCGCCGAACCGACTCCTCTGACTTGCGTTCACGCGCACAATGATTACGAGCACAAGCATCCGCTGTTCGATGCGCTGGACCATGGCTTCTGCAGTGTCGAAGCCGACATTTACCTCGTCAACGGGCAGCTCCTTGTCGTTCACAACCGCGATCAGGTCAAGCCAGGCCGGACGCTGCAATCTCTCTACCTTGATCCCCTGCGCGCGCGCGTCGAGAAAAATGGCGGGCGGGTTTTTCGGAACGGGCCGGAATTCACGCTCCTGATTGACCTGAAACAAGACTGGCGCCGGATCTACCCGGTTCTGCGGAGCGTCCTTGCCCAATATGCCGATATCCTCACGACTTTCCACGACGGCAAGAAGCACACGCGCGCCATTACCGCCATCATCAGTGGCGACCGCTCGCTCGACATGTTCACCGGCGAGTCCACCCGCTATGCCTGCTATGACGGCGGCCTCCAGGACCTGAACTCGACCCAACCCGCCGACCTCATCCCATGGATCAGCACCGACTGGGCGCCGTTATTCAAGTGGCGTGGCCGTGGTCCGTTCCCCGCCCAGGAGAAGGCAAGGCTCATGGAGATCCTCGCCAAGGCCCATCGCTATGGCCGGCGCGTCCGGTTCTGGGGCTCGCCCGATAAACCAGTCTTCTGGCGCGAGATGCTCAACGACGGCGTGGACCTCATCAACACCGACAACCTCGCAGGCCTCCAGAAGTTCCTGGAAGATAGGAGACAGTGATTTATGCTAACGAGGTTTCGAGTTAACAATTTCAGAAACCTGATTAACCTGGAGTTCCGGCCTGTCCGGATCAACCTGATCGTCGGTCCGAATAACGCCGGCAAGACAAACCTCTGCAACGCCATCCGCGTTGGGATTTAATCCCCCCTGATCGGACGGCGGGATTCCTTTTTCAAGGCGCGGCGGGATTTATCGGCCAGGATCCGTTCCTTGGCGCGGCGGCTTCGGCGGCGCTTCTGCCGGCGTATTTTTTCGGCCTGCGCGCGTTTGGCGGCCACGTAACCTCTTTTAGCCTCTTCGATCTTGTCCAGGAGCATGCGGCGGGCGATGAACCGGTTTAGTCCCTGCTGGCGGGTGGTCTGGCATTTGACCTGCAGCCCCGTGGGACGATGCATCAGCATAACGCAGGTGGAGGTCTTGTTGACATTTTGGCCGCCGTGCCCGCCGGAGCGGACGAACGTCTCCTCGATGTCCGCTTCACTGACGCCGAGCTGCGCCAT
>JBJKSV010000479.1:0-5033 GCA_046703605.1 Limisphaerales bacterium | reverse complement strand
GGGTAAGGTGGCGGCATGAATGGAAATGAGTTCTGTCGAATGGAGCCGGGGCGCGGGGGGATCTCAGATTTAGGATTTGAGATTTCAAAGCGAACTGAGGAGGAGGGCGTATGAAAGCCGAGGAGGGGGAGATGGGGAGGCGGCGGCGGAATGGGAATGTGGCGCGGTTGGGGAAGGCTGTGCGGGAGAGGATCAACGAGATGATCGAGGACGGGGTGCCGTATTTGCAGATTGTGGAACGGCTGGGGGAGGATGGGAAAGGGTTGAGTGAGTCGAATTTGTCACGCTGGAAGGATGGTGGTTACAAGGATTGGCTGGCGGAGCGGGCGTTCATTGAACGAACGCGGGCACGGCAGGAGACGCCGGGGGAGCTGGTGCGGGATTTCGACGCGACGGAGGTGAGTCATGCGGCGCTACAGCTTGGGACGTTGCACATATTCGAGGCGCTACGGGACTTGGGGCCGGGGACGTTGAATGAGTTGCTGGGGGGCGATTGTACGGCGTTCGCGCGGCTGCTGAATGCGCTGGCGCGGGCGAGCCGGGAGACGATGCAGTTGCAGAAATACCGGGAGGCGTGCGCGCAGGCGCGGGCCGCTCTGGAGCCGTTGAGAGACCCTACCCGCAAGCTCTCGGACGAGGAGCGCCACGCGATCGTGCATCACGTCGATCATCTCCTGGGGCTTGATGAGCAGGTCCAGGGTCCGGAAGGCGGCGGGGAAGGTTGTCCTGCGCTGGGTATCATCACGCTCTCCCATGCGAAGCCCGGGGAGTGATGGGAGGAATGGGAGGAATGGGACGAATGGGACACATGGGACGGATGGGCAGGAATGGTTCGCCGAGGGCGCCGGTGGCGTCTTCGGATTTCAGAGCGGACGCCCTTCTCCCTACCACCTCACAAATCTCAAATCTCAGATCCCAGATCCCAAATTCCAAATCGCAAACCCCCCGGCCCAAATCGCAAATTGCAAATTGCAAATCGAAAATCCTATATGCACCTCCTCGATTCAGACTCCCGCCTCTCGAAGCACTTCATGCCGCACCAGGTGGCCTGGATTCAGGCCGAAAACGCCATTCACCGGCAGCGCAAGCAAGCGGTCGCGCTCGCCGAAAAGTCCGTTCGCATCGGCTGGACTTACGCCGATGGATTCAAGAACGTGCGCAAACGGATCTGGTTCAAAGGCCGCGACTACCTCTTCGCCACGAAAGATTACGCCAGCGCGCTCGAATACGTCCGCCAGTGCTACCGCTTTGCCGAAATCTTCAACCTGACGCGGTCGGTCGTCAGCCTCGGCGAGGAGAGTCTGGCGGTCAACCGGCTGGATGAAAACGGCCGGCCTTCGTGCTTTACCGAGGAGATCAAGGTCGGGGTGATCAAGTTCGACACCGGCTCGCGAATCATCGCCTTCTCGGCCAACCCGCAGGCGATGGCGGTCTATGGCGGGGACGTCGGCCTGGATGAATTCGCCAAACACCCCAATGCGCGCCTGTTATGGGAGACGGCCCAGGGCCGCGTCACCTGGAACTACGACATGGCAATCTGGTCCTCGCATGAGGGCGAAGACACGCTCTTCAACGAATTCGCCCAGGAAGCCCGCGCCGGCAAGGCGCCTTGGAACATCTATTTACGCGTGACGCTCCCGGACGCCATCGGGCTCGGCCTGGTCGATACAATCAATCGGGCGCGGGGCACGAAGATTTCCCCCGGCCAATTCCTGGCCGACTGCCGCGCCCGCGCCCGCGACGAGGAGATCTTCCAGCAAGCTTACCTCTGTAATCCGCTGGGCGCCACCGCCAACCATATCGTCGAGTGGAGCGCCATCGAGCGGTGCCGCGCCGATTACGGCATCGAGCGCGTCCATCTCGAAGCCGGCGACATCCCCGCCAAGTTCGGCTCCTTCGCTCCCGGCCAGGAGCGCCAGCGCGAAGCCCAAATCGCCGGCTTTCTCTCCTCATCCTTTGCCAAACTGCTCCCCGATTCTTCTCGTAGCTCCGACGGCCCGCGCTCCACCCGCCCTTACCGGCTCGGCTTCGACGCCGCCGCCAGCGGCCAGGGAGACCTGGCCGCTATCTACATCGACGAGGCCCAGGGCGACACACTGTGGCTGCGGGGCCTGTTCACCTGCCGCACGGAGGACTGGCACTTCCTGAAGACGGTGCTGTTTTGCTTTCTGGAGCGCCTGCCGCGGCTGCAAGCCGCCGGCGATGAATCGGGCCTGGGCCGCCAGATTTGCTGGGAAGCGGCCCAGCGCTACTCCAGCCGGTTCATGAAGGTGAACTTCGCCTCCAGGAAACATGACCTCGGCTTTGCGCTGATGAACCAGCTCTCGGTCGCCGAAAAGCGGTTTCCGAAATCCGAAGCCGACATCGCCGCCGACTATTTCGCCCTGCGCAAGACCCACAACGGAAGCAAGTGGGCCTTCAGCGAAGGCCGCAACGCCCTCAATCCCGCCAGCCACTGCGACATCGCCTGGGCCGGCGCGCTGGCCACCTTCGCCCACGTCGAACGCCGCGGCGAGGTCAGCGCCGCGGTGGTGTACGACAACGGCTGGTCCGACGGAAAAGAATTCCATCCCTTTGGCTGGGTCAAAACCGTCTCGCCCGAAGCCGCCTTCCTCTCAAGCGACGACCCGCGTAAACATTGGGTAATCTCGAGGTCAAAACCGTAACAAAAGCCGTTACAAGGTGTCACAAAAGGCGCAACAACGTATTTTACACTGCGGCATTCCTCGATTGCAGAGCAACCGGGCTGGCGCTATGGTTCTTCCGTGAAATGTTCCAACCTGATTCAGGCAAAGGACCAGGCCGTATGAAGATCATCATCGAAAAACATCCTGACGGCTACGTGGCCTATCCAGTCGGTGCGGCGGGGGTTGTCGTGGGCGAAGGAGATACCTTCGAGGAAGCCCTGCGCGACGTGCAGAGCGCCATCCGCTTTCACGTTGAGACCTTCGGGCGCGAATCCTTGGAGTCGGAAAGCCCGGCGCTCGACGCGTTTGTAGCGGAAGCGGCAATTTAGCGGCAGATGGCCAAGTTCCCGGTTGACGCGCCGAAGGCGCAGGTGCTGGCCGCTCTTCGCAGTCTCGGATTCGAGATGATCGCGGAGCGAGAGCACATTGCGATGCGGCGCCACAACGCGGATGGCACGCACACACCGCTCACGATGCCCAACCATCGGCATCTGAAAGCATCCACCCTGCGGACCATCTGCCGACAGGCGGGAATAGCTCGCGAAGAATTCCTGCGCGCCTATCGGGACGCCTAGGCCGCTTCTTGAAAGCGCCCGACTGGGCAGCGTCATTTCCGCATTGCGGGCTTGAATGGGCCAGGGCGGGATATATGATTCTTATATGAAGACATGCACTTACCCGGTGGTTTTGAAGGGTGAACTGCTCGAGGAGCTCCGGAGGACCGCCAAGGCGACAGGGCTTTCAGTCGCGGATTGCATTCGACAGGGGGCCAAGCTGGGACTGCCACGGTTGCGGGAGCAACTGGCGGCCGGCAACACTAGGGTCACCAACGTGAATCCGCTGCCAGCCAAGGCGGCCGAGAAGCTTTACGCTCAGGCGGACGATGACACCGAGGCCATCAATGTTTTCATGGCGGCCCAATCCAAAGGTGTCGAAGAATAGTGGACAAGTCGAACCTTACTGACAAACGCGGTGCGGTCACGTTCGAGCGGAGGGGAGACATCGCCCGGAAGATCATCCGCGGGCTAGCAATAGCCGGGTTGTAATTTGAGGGTGCCCGCCCAGGTCAAGTTGCCAGACGCAGGCGCCACACGGCTACGCCTTGCCGCTAAAGACGCTGTCGAAAATGACCTCCTTCGTCTTCCAGAGCAGGGCCATGGTCATCGCCAGAGGAAGCAATACCAATGGGACAACGAGCCAGAGGCTCATATCATCCAAGATCAGCCTCGACTGGAAAAGCCACCAGGGCAGGCTCTGCGTGTGAAGGTGGTGCAGCAGCACATACGCCAGCGCGAGCACAAACGCGACGGAAAGCAGATTGAGGTTCAGCGCGGTGAACTGCCGCGTCTCATGCCGCAGGGCCTCGTCCGGAAGCATCGCCCCTAGCCGCCGCAATACCCCGTTTAAGCTGGCCAGGAACAGCAGCGCTGAGAACGCAAAGAGGACGACCATGACCGTGAAGAAGCCATTGAGTGGTATGCGGCTCCACCAAAAGAGGAAAGGACTCAGACCGAAGTTGATAAATCCCAGCACCTGGGCGCGCTCCAGGGAATGGCGCCAGACGCGTTCCTGTTTCTGAAAGTCGCCCAGTTGCCATAGGCCATAGACCAGCCAACCGGTGCAGAGGAGAGGGGGCAACCACCACAAGGACTTGAGATCGCTGGACCTGGCCGCTTGGAAACAGACCAGCAGACTGGCCGGCAAACCCCAGAACAGGGCCGACAGCCCGCGGACAAGCCGGCCGAGGGAGCGCAACAACTCCGTGTTGGAGGCAAGCTCAGACATGGAAGCACTCCGGCCCGAACACTTCATGCCCTGAGCGAAGCAGCGACGGTTTGGCGAGCAGAGTCGCGCGCACGATCAGAAACTTAAGTAAGTGTATTCTTTGAGACCCCGCTCGTAGTCGTCGAGCAGGCGCATGGCTTCGGAGGGCTTCATCCGGTCGGACTTGATGGCCTCATCGACTTGGGCCTTCATCTGGCGTTTGAGTTCAATTTCATCATATTGCACGGAGTTGAGGGCTTGCACGATGGTGCTGCCCTCGATGATCTCTTCAACGTAATAGCCCGCCGGTTCGTCCGGGTCGAGAAAGACATGGACCTCATTGACCCGCCCGAAGAGGTTATGCAGGTCTCCCATGATGTCCTGGTAAGCGCCCATCAGAAAAAAGCCAATGTAATAGGGCTCAAGCTGGCCGTTGCCGTTGGAGTTGAGCAGATGCAGCGGGAGGGTGTCGCGGACATCGCGAAGGTCGATGAATTTATTGACCTGGCCGTCCGAGTCGCAGGTGATATCCACCAGGGTGGCCTCGCGGGTGGGCCGCTGATTGAGGCGGCTGATGGGCAC
>JBJKSV010000478.1:0-6134 GCA_046703605.1 Limisphaerales bacterium | reverse complement strand
GCATCGCAAGGCCAGGACGGGCCGCAATCCGGGCACCGGAGCCACGATAAAGATTCCCGCCAAGCGCGTGGTGAAATTCCGCGTCGCCAAGGCGGCCAGGGACGCGATCCTGGGCAAGAAGTAGGCTGGCCGGAGCTAGCCCCAAAGGGCGCGGCGAGCCAGCACGCATAGCCTTTGGAGAAGGGCGCAGTGTCGAGCGGGCTGACGGCACTGGTCATCCTTGGGTGTCCTGCGGCACATGGTGCATGGCAGGAGCTCCCGGCGAGTTTTTCGCGACCTGTCCTGGGCGCGAAGCCGTGCGCGCCCGCTTGCCTGGCAGTGCGGCACAACCAAAAGTGTGGCAGGACAAGGCAGTCATGCACCTGGCATTTGTGGACTGCCAGGATGGAGCGGAACGCGACGGCAAGCGCGAGGGCGTCACGCCCGCCATTCCATTACGCCGCAGCAACCCCTTCGGTCGCATACTCCCGCGAAAGGCCCCACCCCCAGGGACTTCATCTCGCACCGCCCTGGCGCGTCTGCTTGTCCTCCATCCTGCGGTCCTGCAGAGTAGAGGGGGGTGTGCGTCCAGACGCACACTTCCGCACTCAAGCAACGGTCGTATTCTGGTGAATCAACGCACGCAGAATGTCTGATGAAAGCGACGGCTGAAGCCGATGCACTGGGTCAAGCCCCCAACCCGGATTCCTATGCTCGGGTGCTTATCGAGCTTCAACGGGGCCAGTCGCCGACTGTATCAGTGCCTCGTCTCTCAAGGCTCCTGGGTGTGAACTCGACCACCTTGAATGCGCGGTTTCGAAGACGCGGGGTTTCCGTCACGCTGGCCGGCAGGACGAGCTTTATTCCTTCGGGGTTGGCGGTGGAGTTGGCCCGGCTGCACCGCTACGCCTTATTGGGCTGGCCTACACTGGAGGAGGCCAGTCGCGTTACCGGGGTGAAGCCTGGGACGCTTAAGGCCCGGTGTGAGAAGGGCTGGCTGGAAGGCCATATTGATCTGACCAAGAGGCTGAGGATCAATCCCTCCGAGTTGGAAAGCCTCCTTTTGAACCGGCCCCGGGCACGTGGGCACCCGCGTGGGAACCGGTCTCCTGTCACGCTCCACCATGGCGGCGAGGAGGACTTGGATGCGAGCGGAGAGGCCAAAGTGGCACGCGTGCAGAACGCCGAGTCGCTTCGCACGCTCACGCCAGAGAAGCTCGTTAGACCCGAAACTGAGTCTAAGCCGCAGCCAGTTGCGTTGTTTCCTGTTCGCGAGCCTCAGGTTCGGATCATAACCGCGAAGGACTACGGCTTGGCCGTGCCGGAACAGAGACGGGTTGCTGCGCCCGCGAGGCCACCGGAATCCTCCAAGTTTGCCAGAGAACCGCGATGGTTGTGCTACGACCCGGACAGGCCGTTTTCGATTTCCGAGTGCGCGGTAGGTCAGTGCGTGCGGTACGGGGGGTACGATGGGATCATTGAGAAAGTCATCCATGATCCCTTCAGCCCAAAAATCCAAGTGAGATTCCCAGAACACCAGCATCCCCTAATGCGAGAGGTATTGCTGGTTGTCCAAAAGAGACAGTTACATCGGGTTTGACACCGCGAGCGCGTGTATAGGTGCTTTGGGCAGCACTGAAGACAAAGCCCATGCCGCCCTGGCCGATAAGCTCAAGGATCTCGAGTTGGGGGAAGGCCGCCGCCATTTCCTCCTGCGAGGGTACAGACCGCTTGGCTATTGAGCCTTGCTCGGTCTCGGTGGGGATTGACGCCTGGGCCAATAGACACCTGGGACAAAGCCCATGAGGCGCTTCGGCGGGGATCGGCCCGCCGCACTTGGGACAACGTATGGATTCGATGCTCATGCCTGTTCCTGAGACGTCGGCGCCGAAAGGTTACACAGAAACTGATGGGTTGTCTGGGCATTTCCTGACCGGCGGCTGAAGCGCGCACCTAGCCCGGCCTTCATAGGAGAGTCGCCCATTGCCCCAGCGAACTCCGAGGCCTCGTCAACACCAGCACAGCATTGCGGCGGGAGATTCGCCTTCCGAGTTTGTTACCAAGGCTAAGAATAAACTCTTCCTGGCTTCATCGCATGGCCCCAGCCCAGTGTTTCAGCGAGACGCGCTCAAGCCCTCGAAGTTGGCCCAAGGTTAGTTGGCGGCTCCGACGGTGAATTGCCCCAGGTCGAACGGAGTGTCGCCTTTGGGCACCACCACCTCGCGGCTTAAGCTGGCAATGGGAACGCTCTCCCAATCCTGCGGGCCCTGTTTGGTGAAGGTCAAGTTGAGCAGATAGGTCCCGGCGGGAACATTGTCGGCGTGGAAAGACCCATCATCCTCGAATAGCAGGAGATAGCTCCGTTGGGCGCGGAGCGCCCGTTGGCCGGCAGGCGATTGCCACAGGGCCGCCACGCGTTTGCGCTCCTTTTCCCAGTAAGCCGCCAACCCCGAGGCGGAGAGATTCGCGGGATGAGAGTGCATTCTAACGTCTGGCAGTTCCACTTTGAGGACCAGCAACTGGACGTCACGGTCCCATTGAATCTCCTTGGGATTGCCCAGGAATCTGACGCGCCCACGAATCGGAGTTGAATTATGCTCGAAGTGCTTCGTCGATGCCAATATCAGGCTTGGGCTTCTGAGCGTCGCCGAAGGCCCATTCAATGTCTGAATCCTGTGGCGAGAGGTGGGCATAGTGTCTCTCGACCACTGAAACGTCGTCCCCCAGCCATTGGGCTATCTTGAAGATCGACACGCCAGCAATCGCGAGCAGGCTGGCAAAAGTGTGTCGCATGACGTGTGGTTTTACCCAGGAGAATCCCTTGCCGCTCAGGTATTGTTCAAAGGGCTTTCGGAAGTCATAGCGGTATCGAGCTTTGCGCTGCTCTTTGTTCGGTTGGATCAGGAAAGGACTCGGCAATTCACCATTCACGGCCATCTGTTCCAACAGAAACTCCTTGAATGCACCGGTGAGTGGGATGGTCCGTTTGTCCTTATCCTTGGGCTTCCAATTGTCAGATTCGACAATGTGGATGATGCTGAGGCCGAGGTCGAACCACTCCGGCCGGGCTTGAACGATCTCTCCTTTCCGCAGTCCGGCGTGAAAACCGCAATAGAGAATGAATCTAAGTTCCAGATCAGGGCATTCGCTGACGAGTGCATCGACCTGTTCACGACGGCAGAAGCGCCTCCTCTTGGCGGACGTGGCCCTTTTGGCCTTGATGAAATCTGCCGGATTGTCCCGCAGCTTGTGTTCGTCCACGAGCCACGTGCAGAAACCGCGGATGACCATCCCATAGCTTTCTATGCTCGATTCTGCCAGGCGTGGTTTTCGCCGCCGTAGCGAAGACAGCCACAACTGAATCTGCTCCCGGGTGATATCCCGAACCTCCCTCAGCTTGCGATCCCGGGTCCAGGCATTGAGTACGGGACCTCGGCTGTCCGCGGAATTCCGGGTGTAGGTTCCGTCCTCCTGCTTGGCATCAAGATATGCCTTGATTTCTTCCTTCAGAGGGTCCGCGCCGGCCAGCAAGGGATGGGCGCGGATTTTCAGGGCCTTTGTGATGGCCGTCGCCTCGTCCTCTGTGTCGAGGGGCACCCGGTATTGCCGCCCGTCATAGCTGTATCGGTACCAAAACTTCTTGCCGCGGAGATAAATCCCCTTTAGTCTTCCGCCGGTCGATGATTGATTGCTCATATAATCGCTTTAGGCTGCCGCAAATTGTGCTAAAAAATTGTGCTAATTTGCCGGTTTATAGCGGACTTTACAGGGCTTTAGCGGTTAGCACAACATTTTGCTGTTTTGTGCGTAAGCAGTTGATAATCAACTAGGTAGCGCGGTTAGCTCAGTGGTAGAGCACTTCCTTGACACGGAAGGGGTCAGAGGTTCAAACCCTCTATCGCGCACCATTTTTTTGGACCGATTCGAACGACGGCGCGTTCGCAACCTCGCCCCGCCGGCTCAGGCGGCGAGTTCTTACAACCGGCTATAACGATTCGATGGCGCGCGCGACCTGGTCCCGGCGAATCTCGATGGGGCTGCCATCCTTGGCGAAGCCGGTCATGCTGCGCGTAATACTCGCCGGCACCTTCAGAAGCTTCTCATACTTGGCAAATTGCTCCGGGTCGAGTGAGTTGCGGCGCCGCTCCAATTTGCGGCGAAGAATGGCCAGATATTCGTAATCCTCGATGCCGTCGCGCAACTGCTCCCAACGGATGGAATCCACCGGCCCTTGAAGAGTGGGGCCGCCGGCGTCTTTGGAAACCGCCGCCAATGGCGGGTAGATGAAGCGGCCGTCGCCATTGCCCCAGGGGGCCTTTGTCCCGCTCGGTGTTCCGTAGCCGGAGGTCCAGCTCATCGGGTCGGCATAAGGATTCTGAGGTTTGGCCGGGTCAGGATAAGCCGTGGAACTGTTCCAATAATTGCACTGCCAAATCAGGATTCCGTTGATGTTGCGCTTGAAGGTTTGCCAAAGCCATATCCGCATTTCGGGCGCGGAGTGATCGATGAATTCACCGGCATAAGGGGCCTTGGGGCCGGTGCAGACGTACCACCAAAACCGCTCGCCAAGCTTTCGCCGGGCATCGGCATGTTCCTGGTTGTACTCGTTGGAGATCGGGCACCAAAGATTCGGGCCGCCGATCAGCCCCGGCTCGACGCTTTTGGTGATCATGCGGCGGATGTCCGGGCAATACCGCTTGAGCTTGGCGAATCCCTTTTGGAGGAACGGGAACTGGTCCGCGCTCGGCTCGTCGAACCAGTAGATGAAGGCTTGGTCGAGCCAGCCTTTGGCGAGGAGATGCGCCTGCAGTTGGCGGCAATAGGAGCCGAGCAGGAGCGGATACTCCGGGGAATCCTCGCCGAACCCCAAGAGGTTTGGCCCCGACATCTGGTAGAAAGTGCCTCCGCCCAGGCCCGGGACCGGCACGGAAAAGGAGTTGAAATGATAGAAATCAATCGCCTTGGTCATTGCCTTGTCCCAGGCGCCAAAATCGAACCTGGGTTGCAATTGGTCGGCGGGCAAGCACGGCTTTGTCCGAACCTGTTGCTCGAAATCTCCGCCCTTGAGCAATTCTTTTCCCGTTCCGGCATCCTGGACGGAGAGGTCGTCAAACCAGACCAGGCCGGTCTTGTCGCCGGAGTCTGTCCAGACAGCGGCCATGAGGTTGAGGCGAACGTATTTGGCGCCGGGCGGAAAATCCTTCAGCAGGTAATCGGCAGACTGCCAAAGGCCGTTTCCCACCAGAACGAGGTCCCGGTTCCGCCCGGACATCCACTGTTTGTCCGCATCGTAATGGTTTAGCGACACCATGAATCTCTGGCCCGGAATCGCCGTCCGATACCATCCTTTGAGTCGCAGGCCATCCGGTGGGATGGGGATCAATGGCTTGTAAGTCACGACGACGTTCTGGTTGACTTTGTCGTCATACACCAGCAGGGCGGTCTTGCCGGAATGAACTTCATTGTGGACCAGGCGCAGGTTCTCCCAATCGTCCAGGGGCGTCTTGGGTGGATGAATGTCGGGCCAGGTGACTTTAAAGGGGTCCAGCGGCGCCGGGTCGTAGGGGGAAATATGGTGAGCCGAGAGATCCGCGAGGTACTTGGCCAAGACCTCGCGCTTGGATTTCTCGCTGCGCAGATGCTGGTAGCGGAAGACCTCCCCGGGGGAGAATCCGAAAGCGGTCTGGCAGGTCATCTCATCCGGAAGCACAAAGCCATAGACCGTCAGTTCCAGGGGCACCCGGACCTCCCAATCTGCCGCCTGCATTTTTAGCGTGCCATGATAGACCCCCGGAGAAGCCGTCCGAGGGACAAAGAACCGGAGCCAAAAGGTATTGTTGATGCCCGGCTTCAAGTTAACCGGGCCATGCACCGGGATCAACGGGTCCGGCCATAAGCCCGTGGTGGCGCTCTTATCCGTGGCCTGGGTGACATCAACGTAACGGGCTTGGAGGATCTCGATATGGCTGGAGGCAAGAACGGCCTGACCCGGCCCGGTCAGTGAGCCGGCCTCAAGTCGCACATGGTCTAGCGGTTGCTCCGGCCGAACCAGGACTTGCACGCATTCGCGCTCATTCCGAGCGCAACGAATCTCTACGGCAGGTGATCGGCGTTCGGGCGCGGGCGTCTCTGGGCGGACCTTGGCCGCGCTGGAA
>JBJKSV010000477.1:0-2839 GCA_046703605.1 Limisphaerales bacterium | reverse complement strand
TGGACCACGTCATCCCACGCGACCGCGGCGGGCCGACCAGTTGGGAGAACATTGTGTGCTCGTGCGTCGAGTGCAATACGCGCAAGGCCAACCGCACGCCGCAGGAGGCGGGGATGCGCCTGATTCGAAAACCCAAGCGGCCCAAGTGGCGCCCATTTGTACAGATCGATTTCGCCCTGTATCACCACGACAGTTGGAAACACTTCATTGACTTGGCGTACTGGAATGTGGAGCTGGGCGAGGAGGTGTAACCATTGCCGCCGCGTCTCAACGTCGGCGCTGCGCCGCCGGTCAACGACCAACCGCAACAGAACGCAAAGATCGCAAAAATGCCGGGCCTTTTCACGTCTTTTCGGTTCTTGCGCTCTTTGCGCTCCTTTGCGGTTCGTTTTGATCTCCGCCCTTAACCTCTGATTTGCCGCCAGCCCGAATGACGCCCCGGATTTCCGTCCTGATGCCCGTTTGGAATGGCGAGAAGTACCTCGCCTCCGCGGTGGAAAGCATCTTGTCTCAGAGCTTCGCGGATTTTGAATTCATCATTGTCGATGACGGCAGCGACGACGACACATGGAGGATACTGGCCGGCTTTAAAGACCCTCGAATTCGCGTGTTTGGATTGACTCACGGCGGACTGGTCCCCGCCTTGAGTTTCGGGCTGAACAAGGCGCGGGGCGATTGGATAGCACGGCAGGATGCCGACGACATCAGCCTGCCTCAACGCCTGGAGGCGCAATGGACCGCCGCCAACCAGGAACCCGAGACCGTGCTGTGCCACTCGGATGTGGAACCCTTCGGGGAAGGGCAGGCGGCCGGCCATGCACGGTTTCCACGAACACAGGCGATGCTCGGACTGCGGCTTTGCTTTCAGTGCGCCATTGTGCATAGCACGGTGCTCTTCAAACGCCAAAGCGCTCTGGCGGCCGGCGGCTACCTCGATGCGGATCGAGCCGCGGGCGAAGACTACAGCCTATGGGGACGGCTGATGGAGTTGGGCGGCTGCATTGGCATTTCCGAGAAGCTCTTGCAGTTCCGGTGCCATGCTGAATCCACCTCCAAACGGCTCAACACCGCCATGATCGCCGCGGCCCAACGGCTCGGCACCGAGCACTGTCGCCGGTTCATGCGCCTGTCTCCGGAGCAGGCCGCGCGGGCGAACGCCGTACTGGTCGCGCGGGGACGCCAGAGGCGGTGGCGGGATTGGGCCTGGTTTCTGAGCCATTGCGCTCCGCGGCTGCGTTGGAAGAGCTCGGAGATGTACAGTTGGCTGGCATGGCAGACGCTCAAGACGCTGATGGGCTAGCGCCCCTGAATTCCGAGACCGGAGCCCCCTCGCTAGACTCAGTCCTCAGGGCTTCTTATCTTCCAGAACGGCAATTAGCCCCTGTTTGAAGCCCTTGGCGCTCCGAGCGATTTTGAGGCGCGCTGTCGCGTGGGGCAGACCCGCGGTCAAGTCGGCGTAAATCCGGTCCAGCCCAAGAAGGCGCCGGCAGTGAAACCGCCGCGCGAAGCTCATTGCCAGAGTCTCTTCAAAGTAGAGATAATAGACCTCCACCGCCGCAAAGAGGCCCCGCGCCACTGAGAGAAGCTCCGCCTCGCCCGGTTCATAGAGATGGTACTGGTTTATGAGGCTCTTGCCTCCGACGCGGCGCCAGGGAACCGAAATGATTGCCAAACCGTCCCGACGCAGGCAGCGATGGATGTTCTTTAGCCCCGCCTGCCAGTCCCCCAGGTGCTCCAACACCTCCAGGCAGAGGATGAACGAAAACTGGCTCTCGCCAAATGGGAGTTTCCGCGCATCCGCTTCAATGATCTCGGCCCCGGGATTCTTTCCCCGCGCTTGCACGCACGTGGCCGGATCATATTCCACGCCAGTGTAAGAGCCGCATTTGGGCAGGAGTTCGCGCGTAAAGGCGCCCGGGCCGGTGCCAATCTCCAGGACGCTCTGCCCCGGCGGCAATCGGTCCAGGACAAAATCAAAGCGCCGGCGGTGCAAAGCGACCTGTAGAAGGTCCTGGCACTGGTCCAGATCTACACGTTCCAAGATCATGGCTCTAGACTAGCCTCGGCCCCGCCAGGATGGCAAATGGGATCGCCTCGCTCGTCGTGCTTGACATCTCTGTCAATGTGGATTCAAATTACGATTGTGAAGCGCGGCATCCTTTGTGTGGCGGTGCTGGCCTTGGGCGCCCAGTTAACGTTCGCCCAAGCCCAGAGGCTTGATGTCGGTCTGCCGACGCATCATTCCGAGCTGTCCGACCCTGGTTTCATTGCTCCCCCGCTTCTCAATTATGACCTCGTCAATGCGACGGCGCCCATCGAGGAGCATCTGGCCATCACGCATCGGCTGGAAGTGCGAGGGCCGGTCGTCCATGTCCTCAAAGGCAAAGGATTTTGGGCCTTCCCCGAGAGGCTCTTCAGCCTGCTCAATCCTTTCCGCCCACGCGAGCGCCGCGAGGAAGTCCGCGTAAAAGGCGTTGGCCGGCTGAGCACGCGCCCGTGGACGGCCATAGCAGGTTGGAATCCGGGCCAATCCGCTTTTCCGGACGCGACGACCTCCACATTCGGCCTGACCCTCGTTTCACTCAATCCGACATCGCGATAGGCCGGGGCATCGGAGGCTGGCTGGCGATCGCAGGCCGGTCGGATTGGTTGGCGTGGATTAGCGGTACTTGGGTGCGGTGGCACGTGGTTAAAATGTGCTTGCGATTCGGTTCGTGGGTGGGCATTCTAATTTCCTTGACGCGAAACATGCCAGACACGCATGCGCAGCGAGGCCGAATCTTGAATGCCGATGGGGCAGCGTCAACCTCATTTCCGGTGCGCGCACGGGGTCTATCCG
>JBJKSV010000476.1:0-4759 GCA_046703605.1 Limisphaerales bacterium | reverse complement strand
AATCAGACTGGGTGAGACAGCCGCCGCGGGCTTCGCCTTTTGGCCCTCGCTCAGGACGTTGGTGTCCAGGACGAAGATCACAAGCTCATCTTTGTCGCTTTGCCGCGCATCGGCCGAATCTCGAGGTCCAATCCCCGCCCGCAATGGAGCGCGTCCCAGGCCGAGATCCGCTGCCGCTCGGCCGGCACGGCTCCGGAGCGCAGTGCCGCCTGGGCGATCCGTGCCGGTTGCCGGAACACGTCCTGCATGGACTGATGCGTCAGGCGGGCTGTCTGCTGGATTTCCTTGAGCAGCTCATCGGGCACGGACAGTGGGATCGTACGATTCATGCTGCGAGAATCCTATAGGCCCGACCGGACTTTTTCAAGCTCCCGAAACGAACGCCACAAGAAATAGAGCGCTGGCTGGCCGAGTTGGATCAGTTCCGGGGCCACACCTCCACCGACCTCTCCAGACTGGCTGCGGCGCCCCGCTGAAGCACATTCAACCTGGAGCGGTTCTTCAACGAGCCATGCACTGCTGACCGTGAGTAGAAGAACGGAATTGACTTTCATCGAAACGACGATGCTGTGCATATACACAGTATGTCTGAATTGACGCGCAAACAGCGGCTGATGGTGGAATTCATTCGAAACCACCAGGAGGAGCATGGGTACCCACCAACGTACCAGGAGATAGCCGGCCATTTCGGGTTCCGGAGCCCCAACTCGGTCACTGATCATTTGAGGCTGATTCGTCAGAAGGGATACCTGACCAGCGAGCCGCGTCGGGCGCGTTCATTGCAGGTATTGGCGTCTTCGGAAGAGGGCCAGGGCAGGATCCTGCGTATTCCAGTGCTTGGTTCAATCCCTGCGGGGTTCTCCGAAAGGCTGGAGCAGGAGGCGATTGGGTACGTCAGTGCTGACGGCAGAGCTCTGAGGCTGCCGCCACACGTGCGTGCGTTCGCCCTCAAAGTGAGCGGCGACTCGATGATCGGCAAACACATCTTGCCAGGGGATATCGTGGTCGTGGAGCATGGCCCACCCCCGAGAGTGGGTGATGTGGTGGCGGCGTTGGTTGACGGGGAAAGCGCGTTGAAGACGTTCATGAGAGACGAGCGCGGGCCTTTTTTGAGGTCCGAGAACCCGAATTATCCAGACTTGAGACCAACGGCTAGCCTGCTCGTTCAGGGGGTTTTGGTCGCCCTGATCCGGAATTGGAAGATCCCCGGCCTGGCTTTCGTGCTGTCCGCGCTTGTTTTTCCGCTGATACATCGGCTAGTCTCCACGTAACAAGATGCCGACGGCCCTGCAAACCTTGAGCCTAGAGCCGACCGCAGCGCCTTCCATACCGGGACTGGTTCCTGTGCGCCAGGGAGACCACGCTCTGGCCGGCATCGCGGAGCGCGCGGCGGTGGCTCAGGCAGCAAGTATCGGGGACATAGATTATGTCTTTTTCCGGCGGTTTGCCGATGAACGGTCTTCGCAGGTCAGTGCTTATGTCATTGATAACGGCGATGAGCGGCTCAACGAGGGACGGCTAACCGAGATCCACAAGCGGGTTTGGCTGAACGGCACCGCGCCGCTGCTCTTTGTTGGGTGGCGGACTCGGGTGGATGTCCTCAGTTGTGCGCGAGGTCCCGACTTCTGGCGGGACGGCACGTACAAATACGACCCAGCGGAGCAGATCACCGTCAGTGGTCAGATTTCGAAGGCGCTCGAAGAAAAGCAGCGCCGCTTCTCGGCAGCTCGATTGGGCGACGGGACATTCTGGGATGACCCCGCGAATACGCGCCTTGCCAGGGCGGACAAAGCGGCTCACCGCCGGTTGATTAACGCGGTGGTGGAGGCTGACCGAGACCTTAAAGGTGACAGAGATCCGGTGCTGCGCCGCTTGCTGCTGTTGACGGTGCTTATCAAGTACCTGGAGGACCGCGGTGTGTTCCCGGATGCCTGGTTTGACAGGCACCAGAAGAATGCGTCAACGTTTTTTGAAGTTCTCAAGCGAGGCACTGCGGATAATGTTCGAGGACTGCTTGAGAGCCTTGAGCGAAAATTCAATGGCGATGTTTTCACATTGCCCGAGGCGGAGGACAACCGGCTGACGAACACTGAGTTGCACCGGTTCGCGGAATTGGTCGAGTCGAGAACCATACAGGGGCAGCGCTATTTGTGGGAGCAGTATTCTTTCCGGCACATTCCAGTGGAGGTAATAAGCCATCTCTATCAGAGGTTCGCCCAGAAACGAGCCGGAGCCGTGTTTACGCCCCCGTTCCTCGCGAGCTTGCTGCTGGATTTCGGCTTGCCCTACGAGGGCCTGACCGGGAGCGAGCGGATTCTGGACCCGACCTGCGGCTCCGGCGTGTTCCTGGTCGGCGCTTTCCGCCGACTGGTACACTATTGGCAAAGCCAGAACCGCTGGGCACAGCCAGACGTGCAGACCCTCAAGCGCATCCTGAAACGAAGCATTTTCGGGGTCGAGTTGCAGGAGGAGGCCGTCCACCTCACCGCCTTCAGTCTGGCTTTGGCGATGTGCGACGCGCTGCAGCCGAACGTCATCTGGCGGGAGCTTCGGTTCGACAGGCTGGTCGGTTCGAACCTGCTCGCAGGCGACTTTTTCGAACATGAAGAGCGATTACGGTCGATTGGAGGCGAGGAGGGGTTCTCTTTGGTCATCGGCAACCCGCCGTTTCAATCAAAGTTCACGGAGGCGGCCAAGAAAGCCAACGAGGCTGCCGACAGATCCCGCGTTCCGGTGCCGGACAAACAAATCGCCCACCTCATAGCCGAACAGGCAATGGCGTTGCTCGAGAACGCGGGGCGGATGTGCCTGGTGCAGCCGGCCGGCTTTCTCTACAACGAGAATGCCCGGCCCTTTCAAAGGTCCTTCCTCGCCGCAAACCAGACCGAGACCATTCTGGACTTTACTTCGATTCGGAATCTCTTTGATGGCGCGGACCCTAAAACCGTGGCGCTGCTGGTTAAAAAACACAAGCCCCCCGCAGGTCACCAGATTCGTCATCTGACGTTCCGCAGAACCTTTAGCGTGCGTGAGAGAATCGGTTTTGAACTGGATCACTACGACCGGCACGCCGTGCCACAGCAAACGGCAGAGGCTCACTCTTGGGTTTGGCGTGCAAACCTCTTGGGAGGCGGTCGTCTGCGGCCACTGGCCGAGCGGATGGACCAAATGCCCAGTCTGCGCCAGTTTGTGGAAGCAAAGGGTTGGGACTACGGAGAGGGTTTCATCGCTGCAACTGGAGGCAGGCGGGAGCCTGCTGCGTGGCTGACCGGCAAACCCTTCCTGCCGACGCGGGCCTTTACCGAACAAGGAATCGACGAGTCGAAGATCACGACGGTAAAGGAGACGAAGTTCCGCTCCGCCTACACCGAAGCTCGCTACTCAGGCCCGATCGTGATGGTCCGAGAAAACGAAAAACTCCCGTGTACGTTCCGGCAAGCTGGGTTTCTCGCCTACAAGGCGAAGATTGTAGGCATCCACGCCGACAGTGAGGAACTGGGCGCCTTGCGTTCACTCTACGAAAGCTTCCAGGAGAACCGCAGCGTCCTGAGAGCTTTGTGCTTGATACTCGGGACACAGGCGCTCGTGGGCAAGGCAACGGCCATTCTCAAGAGAGATATCGATGCATTGCCATGGCCAGCGAACGGCGCAGGCTGGAACTTGGCGGAATGGGAGAGGATTCTATGCGAGGACGTGGTAGGAAGCATGCCTGAATTCGTGCGGCTCGGCCAAAACTCGAAACTGCTCAGACTTTGCGTCACCGTCGAGGATCTAGCCCATAAGGCCGGCACGTTCGTCAGCATGCTTGGAACGGTTTACGAGAACCTCCGATCCCTCAGGTCAATCACGCTCGACGGCATCGCCTGCCAGGCCTTCTGCTTCGGCAAGGAGCCTGAGTTGAGTTGGTCCGGGGACTGGGCGGAGCCTTTACGCAGACTGATTTACGTGGAGCAGGGTGAGGTGCTGCGCACGGTTCGAGTGCTGCGGTTTTACGAGCGAAATGTGATCCTCATCGTTAAGCCGGATCGTCTCCGCTACTGGATTCGCTCGACGGCGATTCGTGACGCCGACGAAACGTTGGCCGATTTGCGGCAGCAGGGGTATTAATGCCTAACGGACCTTCCAGGCGCGGACCAGGCCGGGGACGGATAACGAGCGGCATTACCAGGAACACGCTCGTCGAGCGCACGCTGGAGTTTGTGTGGTGCCAGCTTCCAGGATGGCGCGACGACCCGAGCCGCCCTCGCGAAGAAGCCGAGGAGCGCCTGAATGCCCAGCTCTGTAAGTACCTCAATGCTGCCTCACGCCGGCGGTTTCCGATGGTCTGTTTCCATCACGAGGAGAAACAGGCTGGGACCAGGCGGGTGGACCTTTCCGCCCTGCCATCCGAATGCCGTTTTCTCGGTCAAACCTTCCATTCCATCTACGACGCTTTCCTCGTTTTCGAGGGCAAGCGCCTTCCCGCCCCTTCGCGGGACCGCGAGCGGGAGTACGTAACGGGGGGAGCCAGGAAATCGGGCGGAATACAACGCTTTAGACTGGGGCTTCACGGTGCAAAACACGAGGCTGCGGCTATGATCGCCTACATACAGGAGGGCGAGCTAATCCAGTGGCTCCATAGAGTTAATGGCTGGATTGGGAGCTTGGCGAAGCCAGCAACTGCGCGACAAGAGAAGTGGTCAGTCAACGAGCAGCTCACGGCCTTCAACGAGGACACCCGGGAAGGCGTGGCAAGGTGTCAATCGACTCACCCGCGAGT
>JBJKSV010000475.1:0-3786 GCA_046703605.1 Limisphaerales bacterium | reverse complement strand
TTAAAGCCAAGCGCTGGACACTGGCTGCCGGTCCTCGGCGGCGGGCAGGGGCGGCTTGGGTGTGGCGGCGGGTTTGGGCTTGGAAGCCGCCGGGTTTTGACGAACGGGGGGGGGGTCCGAGATGCGCTCCCTTCCCGGCCGGTTTCTAACCGGCGCGACTTGTCACGGCGATGATTGTTGCCGTTCATGCTTGCTCCTTCTCCAGCATCATTTCACGAACAGGGCCGATTCTGCGCGGCGGGGACGGAAATGTCAAAGGTAAATGGCGCGCGGGCGCATCTGGGCCATCTCGGCCGGACCGCCCGTTTGCGAGTCGAGCGAGGCGGAAAGCCAAAGACGCTAGAGTCCTTGAATTTCGAAGGATGGTGCAAACGGATCAAGTTTTTGGACGTGCCGTAGTGATGTCCGAAGCCGCGTTGGCAATTCCATCATGAAGTCTGTAGATACTCCACCTACCGGAGCCTACCGGAATGCTTGAAGTTTTCAATCGATCCCGGTTGATTTTGGGCGGCGGCGCTGACTCGATCCAGTCTATCAACTCTCCGCACGTATCAAATGTCTGATAATGCCGCTTGATAACACGCGTGAAGGAATCGCTCTTCCCCGCGTGCGTGCGAACCGAAGAGATAATCCCTGCGCAACGGCAGCGTGCGGTGCATGGCTTCGAGGCAGCGGGCGAGCACCGTGCGATGCGGCGCCAGGCTAGGCGGCAGGTTTTCGAGCTGCGGCACCCTCCCCGATATGGGTTTATCGAGGTTGCGATTGGCGCGCCGGAGATTATAGTTCCACCATGCAGCCGGTCATTGTACCCTCAGCCACACCGCCGCACCGCGTGAAACGGATTCCGCTAGAGGCCGGGGACCACTTGGGCGCCTCGGAATTCCTCCGCCGTTACGAGGCCTCGGGGGATCAGGTGAAGGCCGAGTTAATCAACGGCATTGTCTATATCATGTTTCCCGCGCATTTCGAGGCTCACGGCAAACCGGATTCCATCATTTCCATGTGGCTCTCCCATTATGCTGCCTTCACCCCGTCGGTGGAGCACGCCACAGGACCCACCGTGAAGCTCAGCCGGATCGACGTGCCGCAACCCGACAGCTTGCTTTTCCTCAAGCCCGAGGCCGGGGGGGAGTGTCGCATCACCGCCGATGATTACATCAGCGGGGCGCCGGAATTCGTGGTCGAAGTCGCCGCCACCAGCGCCTCCTATGATTTGCGGGAGAAACTGGAAGCGTACTTGCGCGCGGGCGTGCGCGAATATGTCGTGTGGCGAACTTATGACGAGGCGGTGGACTGGTTCGTGTTGCGGGAAGACGCCTACGCGCGCTTTGAACCGGACGCGGAGGGGATTGTTCGAAGCCCTAATCTGCCCGGCCTGTGGCTGAACACCAAGGCCCTGCTCGCTCAGGATCGGCAGGCGATCTTGCGAACCCTGGAGGAGGGCTTGGCAGCACGGGAGCCGAGGCGGACAGAATAGCCGCCGGGCGATGCATTGTTGGGCACGACTTGATTTTCTTGAGAAGGTCGCGCGAGAGGCACGACTCCCCTTCCCGCGCCCGGTCGGCTAGCATGCGCAAGCGGACCCTGAGGCGGCGGTCGCACGCGCTGCCCTGCCCGGCGGGCTAACCCCGTACGGAATCAGTTAGCAGTAAGAGACACGAAGCGGTCCGCAGGAAAAGCGTGCTGGATTGGTTGCCTGCGCTTTGGCCAAGGAAGGCAGGTTCGCGCGCAGTTGCATTCACCTGGGGCACTTCTGCACCGGCACACGCGTATTGCAAAGGGAAACTTGCCCTTCTCCCGGGGCAAGAAAATGCTTTTCGAGGGCGCGGGCCTCGGTCATCATAGCGGAGAGATTTCCGGAACAACAAGAACGAAAATTGATGTCCTCCTACGACAGAGTGCAAGACGATCTTAGGGCGCATCCCAAGACTTGGTTAATCACGGGTGTGGCGGGATTCATCGGCTCCAATTTGCTGGAGGCGCTTCTGCGCTTGGGCCAGCGGGTGGTTGGCCTTGACAATCTCTCTACCGGCAAGCCGGCCAATCTTGATGAGGTGAAGGCTAATGTAGGTCCGGCTGGATGGGAGAAGTTCCGGTTTATCGAAGGAGACATTCGCGAGGTGGCTGTCTGCCGCGGGGCCTGCGCGGGCGTCGATTTTGTGCTGCACCAGGCGGCGCTAGGGTCGGTGCCGCGCTCGATGGAGGACCCGCTTGGCGCCCACGAGAGCAACGTCTCGGGCTTTCTGAATATGCTGGTGGCGGCGCGGGAGGCGAAGGTGAGACGGTTCGTGTATGCTTCCAGCAGCGCGGTGTACGGGGATGAACCGGCCTTGCCAAAGGTCGAAGGCAAAACCGGCAGGCCGCTTTCGCCCTACGGCGCCACCAAGGCCGTCAACGAGGTCTATGCCACCGCGTTCGCGCTCGCGTACGGGTTTGCTTCCATCGGCCTGCGCTATTTTAACGTGTTCGGGCCGCGGCAGGATCCCGAGGGGGCCTACGCGGCCGTCATCCCAAAGTGGATCGCCGCCCTGCTTCGGCGCGAGCCGGTCTATATCAACGGAGACGGCGAGACCAGCCGCGACTTCTGCTTTGTGCTCAATGTCGTGCAGGCCAATCTCCTGGCGGCCACGGCTACGAATGCCGGCGCGCTGAACCGGGCTTACAATATCGCCGTGGGAGAACGCACAACGCTCAATGGACTGTTCCACCTGCTCCAGGACGAGTTGCGGCGGCTGGATCCGGCCCTGCCCGAGCAGAGTCCGGTCTATCGCGATTTCAGACCCGGCGACGTGCGTCACTCATTGGCCGATATCGGTTTGGCCCAGCAGTGGCTCGGATACAGGCCCACACACCGCATCGAGCAGGGAATTGATGTAGCGATGGGCTGGTATCGAGCGCATACACCCTGAGGCTGCCGTGCAGCTTGAGGTGTGGAAGGCTGCGGAATTATCGATTTGTAATTTGCAATTCGCAATCCCGCCTCCGTCCGCAAATCACGAAGCAATATGCTGCGCAGCCGGCGGCCTTGCAACGGGAGAACTCAGTCTGTTATCGGCTGGACGCTCACATGGACCAGGCCCATGTCGGGATCGGCCAGGCGCTTGAAGGCGGCCAGCGCCAAGTCTATTACGCGCCCGGTGCGCACCAACCGCTTGGCCGGTCCGCGATCGGTAATCGTGACCAGGACGCTGCGCTGCTTCTGTTTGGGAGATCTAAGCGTGACCCGGACTTTGGTGCCGAGCGGGTAAAACCATGAAGCCGCTGTGAGCTTGTCAGGATTGAACTTCTTCCCGTTGGCCATCAGCTTGCCGCGGTGCGCTTCCCCGTACCAAGAGGCCAGTCCCTTCTTGTGCGAAACTCCTCCCAGTGCGGCAAAAGATTCCGCCACGACGAGAAGAGCAGATAACAACACAATTTTCATCTTCTGATATGAGCAATCGTGCTTAACTCCAGGCTCACAGCCTTCATTTATACCCTAAGCCTTGCTACTATCTCTATAGGGTGTTTAACCCAGCCTCTCTAATAGGGCGGTTTTCAATTCCTGCTAAGGCCTTTGCCCACTTCCTCGTGGCGCCGTCACGGACTGATATTGACCGCGTTGTTTTTTGGCGTGTTTTCAATGACACCAGAACAGGACAGTCCGCCCCGCGCCATCTCGGTTTCCATCGCCATCTTTGCGTGGAACGAGGAGAAGGTGATCGCGCGCACGCTACGCTCGCTTCTTGAACAGTCGCTCTTTCAAGGATCGAGCGCGTCAAGATTCCCATGCGAACTGCTCTGCGTTGT
>JBJKSV010000474.1:0-3732 GCA_046703605.1 Limisphaerales bacterium | reverse complement strand
CTGGCTCACGTTTGAGAATTGCCTGCATACCTACTTGGAGGTGAGCGACGTGACCGCCGTCTCGATCCACGGACTCAATGGCGTAGGCTACCTGGACAAGGTGGCCAATTTCGCAAGAAAGACCGAGACCGACGATCCCATTCGGATTGGGACAGAAGTGGATCGCATCTACCTGGAGACGACCGGCGCCGTCGAGGTGCGGGATGCGCGCTTAGGCCGAAGAATCATCGTCGAGAAGCAGGGATCCACCGCGACCGTCCTCTGGAATCCATGGGTCGCCAAGGCCCAGCAGATGACTGACTTCGGAAACGAGGAATATTCCCGCATGTTGTGTGTGGAATCGGGCAACGTCGCCCCGAATGAAATCAAACTCGGCCCCGGACAAACCGCTACGCTCAACGTCCGGCTCCGCAGTGAACGCTTAACCGGACCCTAGTGGTTGCTCCACACGTCAGTCCAATTCCCAACCAGGAAGAATATCGGCGTCCAACGAGGTCCCGCCCGCATTGCCCGCCAATTTCTGCTCCGCGAGGATGCCGATCATGGCGGCGTTGTCCGTGCAGAGGTTCTTTTCGGCAAAGCGCAGGGCCAAATGCTCTCGTTGGCACGCGGCGGCTAATTGGGCACGGAGCTCGCCGTTGCACGTGACTCCTCCTGAGGCCGTCACGCAGGGCACGTTCAGTCGCAGGGCGGCGCGGAGGGTCTTGGCAACCAGCACATCGACGATGGCCCGTTGCAGACTGGCGCAGAGGTCTCGAAGGGCCTGGGCGTCTTCCAGGAGGGCAGCGCGGTCGCGCAAGAAATACCGGACCGAGGTCTTCAGCCCACTAAAGCTGAAGTCGTCGTTGGGTTCATCACGCATTGGGCGCGGAAAGTGATAGGCGGCGGGATTACCGGATTGCGCCAGGCGATCAATCTCGGGCCCGGCGGGGTAGGACAGCCCCATGAGCTTGCCAACTTTGTCAAAGCACTCACCCGCCGCATCGTCCAGTGTCGAGCCAAGGACGCGATGACGCATCTGGGCTTGGACATGGACCAGCAGCGTATGCCCGCCGCTGGCAATGAGCGCGACGTGCGGGCGGAAGCTTGAAAAATCAGCGACTGGCGGACTGCCCTCTATCCATGGCGAATAGAGGTGCGCCTCGTGATGATGGATGCCAATGAAAGGTCGTCGGAGTGCGAATGCCATCGCCTGTCCCGCCTTGAGACCGACCATGAGGGCGCTGGGCAGGCCCGGCCCTTGCGTCGCCGCCACGGCTTCGATCTGCTCCGCCTTGACGCCGCCCTGGCGCAGGGCATTCTGGCAAACCGGCATCAGGTTTCGCAGATGCTCCCGAGCCGCGAGCTCGGGCACCACCCCGCCATACTCAGCATGGAGCCTGACCTGGGACGAGACCACATTCGCCAGGACCCGACCGGCGTGGATAAGCGCGGCGCTGGTCTCGTCGCAGGAGGTTTCAAATGCCAACAGCATGCTCGGTCAGGGTCTCTTGCGGACGCTCAGGCGCCGGGTCACCTCGCCTCCGCGGTGTTCTTGACCAACCGTTTCTCTGCGTTATCGGAATGTTGTTTGAAAAGGAGAATGCCCTTGAGCAGGTCCATCGCCCTGTCGAGTTGGCGGTCATGTGACGCAAGCACTTGCGCCCGCTCCGGTTCGTCCAGGCTTTCAAGAGCGCCGGGGGTGCGCTTGAGCAAAACCTCACGTTCCTCCTGGTTGGAGAGCGGCACGACAATGTCGGGAGTGATCCCCACCTCGTGGATGACACGGTGGCTGGGGGTGTAGTACTTGGCGGTGGTCAAGCGTAGGGCCGAACCGTCGCTCAATGGCAGAATGCTCTGGACGGAGCCTTTGCCAAAGGTCTTTTCTCCCAGAATAACGGCGCGCTTGAGGTCCTGCAGGCATCCGGCCACGATTTCCGAGGCGCTGGCGCTGTCGATATTGACCAGCACCACCATCGGCATCTCCGGGATCTCATCGTGGCCCATCGCCCGATGGACCGAATTCTGCGCGGGGTCGCGGCCTTCGGTTGTCACCACCAATTGCCCGTGGGGCAAGAATTTCTGGCAGACATCGACCGCTTGTTCCAACAGGCCGCCTGGATTCCAACGCAGGTCCAGGATAAAGGCCCGCATCCCTTCGGCCTTCAGCCGCTCCAACGCCTCTTCCAGGCCGTCGCTGGTCTTGTCCCCGAACTGAACCAGGCGGACGTATCCGATTTTATTGTCGCTGAGCGGAAAGTCTCTGTTGCCATTGATGTCCTTGATCATGTCCACGTTGATAATCGCCCGCGTGACGGTGTAGGCCTTCGTCTGGCCCGTGGCGGGACGGAACACCGTTAGGCTGACCTTTGTGCCGGGCGCGCCGCGCATAATTTTGACGGCGTCCTGGATATTCATGCCGGCGGTCTTCTTGCCCTCGATCTTGATGATCCGGTCACCGGCCATAAGTCCGGCCTTGAAGCCGGGGCTGTCCTCCATGGGAGAATCAACAGTCAGGAATTTGTCCTTTACCGAAACGATGACGCCCAAGCCGCCAAAAGTCCCCTGCGTGTCGCTCTGAAGTTCCTTGTACTTGGCCGGGTCCATGAATTCGCTATGCGGGTCCAGGCTGTTGAGCATTCCCTTGAGCGCGGCATAAACCAGGTCGTGGTAGGTAAGATCCTGTCCATCAACATACTCCTTTTTCACCTTCTCCATGACATAGGAGAAGATCTCCAGGTTCGAGTAAGCCGAGTCCTTCTCCGCCGCCTGCGCCGAGCCGAGGTACACTCGCGCCCCGATGAGCAAGTTGATCCCCAGCACCAGGGCCATCGCTCCGTAAACCAGCCTTCTTTTCATATTGCTCCGAAGTTTATTCCCGCAGAAAGTAAGGGGCCCACCCCGCATTTGCAAGAATGGCCGAGCGCGAGGCTTGCTATCCTCGGCCCGCGGAGCGATCCTGGGCAGCATTGCTCCGGGCGCGGTGCAGCCGCCGGACAAGCAACCATCATGAAATCTCTGCCAATCCATATTTCGCGGCGACGGTTTCTTAAAAGTGCTTCGGCGTTCGGGGGCGGACTCGCCTTGGCAGGCGGGGCCTCCTTCGCGCTCGAGGGGGCTTCCAAAAGGCTCTCTTCTCAGCCTGAAGTCATTCTGCCGGAGGGACCGGCGCCTGCTCCGCTCCGCTTCCCACATTTTCCGGACCGTCTCCACGCCTTTGTGTGGCGGAATTGGAGCTTGGTCCCCACCGAACGCCTGGCGAAGGTTGTCGGGGCCCAACTCGAGGATATTCGCCAGATGGGACGCGCCATGGGCTTGGGCGAACCGCCACACATCAGCCAGGAGCAACAGGCCCGCTCCTATATTACGACGATCAAGCGCAACTGGCACCTCCTCCCCTACAGCCAATTGTTGGAACTCCTCGGGTGGACGCGCCAGCAACTCGCTTACACCCTGCGCGAGGACGATTTCCTCTTCATCAAACTCGGCAGCCTCAAACCGCGCTGCGCGCCGCTTCGGTTTCATCCTCCGGAGGAAGCGGCTCAGCGCCGGGAGCGGGAGATTGCCCGAATTCTGGGTGTGGAATTTCAAGGTGAGCCAAGCGAGGCAGAGGACGCGCCATTCGCCTTCGTCTCGCGGTTGTCCCGTGTGCCTGAGGAGCGCGTCGGAGAGGCTTTGAAGTCAAATCGCTTGAAGTTTTGTTATTCGTATTTTGCCTTGTACGGCGATCCCTTGATGCCCAGCGTTGCCGAC
>JBJKSV010000473.1:0-9467 GCA_046703605.1 Limisphaerales bacterium | reverse complement strand
GGAGAGGCTTCGTAGCGGTCCAGCCAAGGAGTGCACAACGAATTCCCAACCGAAAGGATTTTCAAGCTCGCGTTTTGGGCCATCCAGCGGAAAATTCGTGTTCTTTATATGCAAGGTCATGTAACGGAGTCAGCCACGCTGCTAAAGTTATGGGCGTGGTTCGAAGCGAATAAGAAGCAAGCGGCCCTTGGGGCGCTTGCTGTAATGGTTGTAGGCCTGATTGCCTGGTACGCCATCTGGCACGGCGAAATGGAACAGGTCAAGGCCGGCCAGGCCCTGTCCGAGGTTTTTGTGCCCCAGGCGATGTCCCACGGCGTCACCGCGCCCAGCGATGCGCAGGATTACCTCAAAGTCGCCTCCGACTACTCGAAATTCCAGGCCGGCGGCCAGGCACGCCTCATGGCCGGGGCCAACCTTTTCATGCAAGGAAAGTACGACGAGGCGCGCGCTCAGTTTGAACAGTTCCTTCGAACCAATCCCGACAACACGCTTCGCAGCCAGGCGATGTTCGGGTTGGCGGCGTGCCTGGATGCCCAGGGTAAGACCAACGACGCTATTACGGCCTACAAGAACCTTATTGACCGGTTCCCTGCCGAAAACGTGGTGCCTCAGGCCCAATTTGCCCTGGCGCGGCTGTATCAGGGCCAGAACCAACCGGCGCTAGCCCTTCCCCTTTACGAACAGTTGGCTCGCTCCGATCCATACGGTGCCATGGGCTCCGAAGCTGGCATGCGGTACGAAGAAATCATTCGGGCACATCCTGAACTGGCACCCAAGCCGCCAGCGCAGAACAATGCTACCCCGACTCTCAAGCTGACTCCCAGCCCGGTTCAGAAAGAGGCGCCCGTCAAAGTCATTCCCGGCGGCAAACAGTCCACCGGACCAGTGTTGAAGCTGGTTCCAAAATCGCTCCAGGCCAGCAACGGGGCCTTTAAGCTGACTCCCACCCCAGCGCAGCCCGCACCTTCCAAACCGGAATCAGTTCCAAAGGCCACCAATTCCGCCGCCACAAAGCCGAAATAACCATGAACTTGACCATCATAGGCACCGGTTATGTCGGCTTGGTGACCGGCACCTGCTTTGCCGAAGTCGGCCATCACGTCGTTTGCGTGGATAATGACGCGGCAAAGGTCAAGCTCTTGCAGGAGGGCGGCATGCCCATCTACGAGCCGGGCCTGGAGGAACTGGTCAGAAAGAATGTCGGCAACGGGCGCCTGGCTTTTACCACAAGTACCGCCGAAGGGGTGCAAAAATCCGGTGTCATCTTCATCGCCGTCCCCACGCCACCCCTCCCCGATGGCTCGGTGGACTTGAGCTTTATCGAGAGAGTCGCCCGTGACATCGCCGCCTCCATGACCAGCTATAAGATCGTCGTGGACAAGAGCACCGTGCCGGTCCAGACCGGCGATAAGGTCGCCGAGACGATCAAGCGCTATTGCAAGGCCCAGGCCGAGTTTGACGTGGTCAGCAATCCCGAGTTCTTAAGAGAAGGATTTGCCGTCGATGACCTGATGCGTCCGGACCGCGTGGTGATTGGTGTCCGCTCCCACCGTCCCCTCCCCGCGATGAAGGAGATCTATGCCCCCTTCAATGCCCCTTTCATTATTACCGACATTAACTCCGCGGAGCTCATTAAGCACGCCTCGAATTCCTTCCTTGCTCTCAAGATCTCCTATATCAACGCCATCTCCGTCATCTGCGAAGCCGCCGGCGCCAATGTCCAGGAGGTCGCCAACGGCATGGGGAAGGACGCCCGCATCGGACGCCAATTCCTCGATGCCTCGCTCGGCTTCGGCGGGAGTTGCTTCCCAAAGGACCTCAGTGCGTTCATCAAGATCGCCGAGCAGGTCGGCTATGACTTCGGTCTCCTCAAGCAAGTCCAGAAGATCAACGAGGAGCAGATGAACCGTTTCGTCAAAAAGATCTCCGATACCCTGTGGGTCATTAAGGACAAGACTATCGGCGTGCTGGGTCTGGCGTTCAAACAGAACACCGATGATGTGCGCATGTCGCCCGCTATCGATCTCTGCCATCGGCTCCAGAAAGAAGGCGCCATCCTCCGTGTCTATGACCCGAAGGCCGCTGAAAAGGCCCGTGCTGTCCTGGGAGATGGGGTAACCTTTGTCGAGGATATGGACGAAGTCGCCGAGGGATGCGACGCGCTGGTTATCGCGACCGAGTGGGAGCAGTTTAAGAAGCTCGACCTGGAGCGTGCCCGCAAGGCCCTCACTCACCCGATTCTCTTCGACGGACGCAATTTGTTCGACCCTGCCCAGATGGAGCGTCTGGGTTTCATTTACAAGAGCATCGGGCGCTAACAGCGAGCATCGCCCTGTCCCACCAGTCCGTTTATCAAGCCCACAGCTCCGCATCCCGCCGGAGGCTCTCTAGCAGTCTGGCGTCGGCTGCCGGGAAGGTGAAGTTCGCGAGTTCATCTCTGGAAATCCAGGCGAACGAGGCGCAGCCAAGGGCTCGAGGCTCTTTCGCAACCCAGCGGCAACGAAAGAACTGAATGTGAACAGTTCTGTCGGGATAATGATGGGTCAGAGCCTCCACCAGGTCCAGCACTTCGGCCTCAATGCCCAACTCCTCGACTAACTCCCTGGTTAGGCACTCCTCATAACTCTCCTGCGGTTCCCGTTTCCCTCCGGGAAACTCCCAGAGGCCTCCCAGATGAGCATCGGCAAACCGCTGGGCAATGAGCAGCTTGCCTTCGCGAAAGACCAAAGCAGCCGCAACTTCCACCGCGCTAATTGGCGACTTTCTGAGCGTAGAACTCCTCGACGGCACGCCGGAATGTGTTTTCGGGCACTTTCACAATGCCAATTTCCCGCCGGGCATTTTCCTCAGAATCGCTAGCATGGGCGGCATTAACCATAATGGTTTGCCCAAACTCGCGTCGAATGGAGCCGGGCGGCGCTTTGGACGGGTCTGTCGGCCCAAGCACATCGCGTATCTTGCGCACCGCCTCCAGGCCTTCGTACACCAAGGCAATGCATTTCTCGGAGCCCGGCGAGTGCAGTTCATCCGCCGGACATTCCGATGGCGCCCGCCCGGACATGAACCGGACGATATTCTCGAACTGATTGTCGCCGAACAGCGGGCCAAGGAGGTCGCCCAATTGAACCTCTGTCTCAGGAGGCATTTTGAAACCGAATTCCTTCTCCAGGGCGGCCCTCGCCCGGACCGCTACCATGCCCTTCAATTTTGTGCGCAGCGTTTCGCGGACCGGCCCGTAGAATTCTGTCGCCTGCGCCACGCTCATGCGGTGGACCTTGACACCGACGATGTACAGGCCGGTGCGCGAGAAGAAATCGATCATGTTCCCCGGCCGACCAGTCGGGAACCGGAAATTCTCCGGCTTGATCAGGACCAGCGTCCGTTGCGGCTTCTCGCCAGGCTGATACGCAATGACATCCTCTAGCAGGCCCCCATCCGAATCGGAATATTCCGCCCACAATTTCAGCTTTGTTTCCGCTTCCTCCGGCGTGGGGGCTGCAAGCACCGCTGGTTCGAAATAGCGCACCTCGCCGTTCTCATCCACAATCAGGTCCCCGTAGGTGTCGCGAATGGTCTCACCTCCCCGCCGCTCGGCGCTGATGTTGCCCACCACAGAGCGCGTCTTGCGGACGGCATCCTCTCCTTTGAAGAGCAGCATCATCACCCGCCGCCGCCGTCCCGATTTCGGGTCCGGGCTGACATTGTGGATGATGTAATCGTAAATAAGTTGTTGGATCCGCCGGTCCTGCGGGTCATTCGCGGAAATGGTCGCCTCGGCGTATTTCTTGACCAGCTCCGGACTCGGCCCAAACATCCTGGCCCCCGCAAGCTCCAAACCCGTCCTCGTAATCAACCGGCTGAGGATTCCTCCAGTCCGCGACTTGTGGAGCGAGTACGGCGTAATTATGACGTAAGCCAGTTGTTCGGGCATAGGCTTCAGGAGGGTTGAGATGATTTCGCCGGTTCCGGAACGGTTGGGGCCGCAGCCGGGGCGGGTGCCGCGGATGGTGCCGGCATTGTCGCCGCTTTTCCGCCAAGTATCTTGAACATCACCGTGCCGCAAGTCGGGCACTTGCCTTTGATGGCTTTGCGCCCATTCTTCATGGTCTCTTCAACGGCATCGATGATCTCCTTCTTGGCCTTGCATTTGACGCAGTATCCTTCAGGCATAAAAAATTGGCTGGCCCGGCGCTTCATGCGCCGTGCCAGTTACGAGATATACCTTATTGAGGAAGAGGGGGTAGCGTCAACCACGAAAAGGGGGGAGACACTCCAGGCTTCGCCAGGGAAAGCCGGCAGTCGTCGAGGTCGTGGGGATTTGTCATAAACCCAACGTACAGCAGCCTCTGCGGAACGCCGCGCACCCCCATGGCTTGGATTGGCGTGGATCAGCGTTTGAACGTCTGAGCCGATGATCAGCGGCTGTGGCCGGCTTTAATGACCTGTTTCATTTTGGCCTCCAGCCGGGAGACGACCTTCGGACGCTTCAGATAGAGGTTATTCCTCTCAGCCAGATCGCTGCGGAGGTTGTAGAGTTGTCCTTTGGGACCGCCGGGTTCCGGTTTGATGCTTGCAGGTTTTGAGAATCCGCCGGAGCCCAGCCCGTTGATGAATACCCAGTCACCCCACCGAATCATCATGGCCGGGCCACTGGTCGCCCTAATGACGATGGGGCCGCGAACCGGCTTGTCCTCCGGTTGCCGTCCTTCCAGGACGGGCAGGAAGCTGAAACTGTCCGGCCCGGCTCCGGCGGGGAGCTTCGCGCCGCTGATCTGGGCGAAAGTCGCCAGCAGGTCGGTGAAGCAGATCGTCTGGTCCGTCACTGTGCCGGGTTTAACATGCCCCGGCCAGCGGACAATGAACGGCATTCGGTGTCCGCCTTCCCACAAGTCTCCTTTCATGCCCCGCAACCCGGCTTTTGCATCGTGACCGAACCGTTCGACATCGGCCGGATACCAGACCGGGCCGTTATCGGAGGTGAAAATCAGCAGTGTGTTCTGTGTCATTTCCGCCTGTTTCAATGCGGCGAGGACACGGCCAATCTCCGCATCCACCATCATGGCAAAATCGCCATACATTCCCGCCCCGCTTCTGTCGGCGTATTCCGCCGAAGGCAGCCAGGGTGTGTGGGGCGCCGTCAAGGCAAGGTAGAGTAAGAGCGGCTGGCGCTCCTGCGGCGGTTTGCGAGCTTGAGCGCGAATGACGTCAATGCCTTCCTGTGTCAGTCGCGGCAGAACATCTTTGAGTTCCATACCAGGGGCGATGCCGCCTCCTCTCCAAAAGGCTCCTTGAATCGGCGACCATCCGGCTGAATGATGGGTCGCAATACGCCCGGTAGGGGGCGCAACGGCGCGATCTCCCCGGATGTAAAAGTAAGGCGGAATGTCGGTCGAAGCGCGCAGCCCAAAAAAAGTGTCAAACCCGCAATCGACTGGCCCGCCGCGCAGCGGCTTGTCGTAACCGTGTTCGTAAAAGCCCAGATGCCACTTGCCCACCATCGCCGTATGATAGCCTTGAGATCTAAGCAGCGAAGCGATGGTCATTTGGCCCGGCCGGATCAAGGGGCGTTTAGGCCACCGTGAGTAGTCAATGCGAAATGGAAACTCACCCGTTATCAGGCCGAAACGCGACGGATGACAGACCGCCCCGGGCGCCTGGGCGTCGGTGAAGCGCATCCCCTGGCCCGCCAGCCGGTTAATGTTCGGCGTGGAAATCTTTGACCGGGGATTAAAGCAACCTGGATCACCATAACCCATATCGTCCGCCAGAATGATGACGATGTTCGGTTTTTCCGCCTTTGCGGCCAAACCGCCGACGACAGAGAGGTTCAGGCACGCTATGAATAGAGTTGGGATTTTCACAGTCTAGAACAGGTGGTGATTTCAATCGGAATTCCTCATTTGACTTATTGTTCATTGGCGTCAATTGGAGTGTTCTGTGTCGATTCCACTATTGACTTCCCCATAGCGGGCTTTTGCAAGTTCTTTTCGCAGCCAGGAGGTTCGCTGAATCCTTGCAGCCGTCGCGAGCCTTTTCGGCCCTTCGCTCTTGTCGCCAGCGGCGCCAATGGCTAAGTTGCCAGCAAGTCGAAATTGATGGACTAGTACATACATGAATATTCATCGAAATTCCGCGGAACGTGTCCTGGCCAGGGCGTTCCGCTTCTGCCTCGCTGTGGCCATGTTGAACCTGCTTGGGTTGGATTCGCTTTTGGCAGCCGACGCCGCCAACGGACAAACCGGCTCCAACAACTCGGTCCCCCTGATTATCAAATACCCGCCGCCGGGCTTCAAAGGCACCCCCAAGGACATCAAGATCCCCGGTGTCGAACCGGCAAGAACCAAGGCGCCTCCTCCTTTGATGGTCCCAGCCGGGGTGAAGAACATCGCCCGGACGGCAAAGATCACTTGTAGCGATAAGAACGCCGACGCCTCGATGCTCGCGCAGATTGTCGATGGCGACAAGTCGGCCAACGACGAGAGCATCATTTACCTGCGCAAAGGCACGCAATGGGTACAGATGGATTTTGGCAGTCCGCAGAAGATCTATGCGATTGACATCTGGCACGCCCACAACTCGCAAAAGGTCTATCACGATGTGATCGTGCAGGCCTCCGACGACCCGGATTTCCTCCATAATGTGACGACGATCTTCAACAATGACCAGGACAACAGCTCCGGCCTGGGCGTGGGCACCGACCGCGAGTATTTTGAGACCCGTTTTGGCAAGCTCATCAGTGTCAACGGCATCACGGCCCGCTACCTGCGCTTTTACTCCAAGGGCAGCACCGAGAGCGCCCTCAACGAATACACCGAGATCGAGGTCTATGGAGAACCGGCTTCGACGGCCGCCGCCGACCCCCCGGCACCCAAAGTCGAGACCGCTTCCGCCGGAGGCAGTGACTCGCAGGGGCTGGTTCCTCTTCTCCTCAAGCTTCCCGAGCCCGGCACCAAGGGCACGCCCCCGGACCTGAAGAAGATCGCGCCCGGCGTGGAGCCGCCTAGCAAGACACCGCGCCCGCCGCTGATGGTCCCGCCCGGGCTGGAGAATCTGGCGCCCGCCGCTAAGATTACCAGCAGTGACCCGAACGCGATTCCCTCGATGCTGGCGCAGATCGTCGATGGCGACAAATCGGCCAACGACGAGAGCATCATCTACCTGCGCAAGGGCACCCAATGGGTGCAGATGGATTTCGGCGCTCCGAAGCAGATCTTTGCCATCGTGATCTGGCACGCCCACAACACCAAGAAGGTGTATCATGATGTCATCGTCCAGGCCTCTGAGGACCCGGACTTTACCCAGAAGGTCACGACACTCTTCAACAACGATCAGGACAACAGCTCCGGTCTGGGCGTAGGCACCGACCGCGAGTACTTTGAGACTCGCGAGGGCAAGCTCATCGACACCAAGGGCATCGTGGCCCGCTACCTCCGCTTTTACTCGAGGGGCAGCACCGAGAGCGCGCTTAATGAATACACGGAGATAGAAGTTTACGGACGCCCAGCCGCAAAGATGTAGCCCGCGCCGGTGGCTGATTCTGGGTTTGGTGGGGGTCTTTGCCGTCGCGTTGGGCCTCCGCCTGCCGGCTTTGGACCGGCGCCCGATGCACAATGATGAAGGGGTCAATGGTTACAAGTTCGGCGAGCTGTGGAACCACGGAACTTACAAATACGACCCAAACGAGCACCACGGCCCGACTCTCATTTACGCCACCTACGCCTTTGAGCGGCTGACCGGCGCCACGGATTACGACCACATCGGCGAAATCCGGTTGAGGCTCGTGACGGTGGTCTTTGGGATGGGCTTGATCCTTCTTCTGCCGTTAATTGCCGACGGTTTGGGCAGGAGGGGGATCGTGTGGGCGGGCCTCTTTACAGCCGTCTCGCCCGCGATGGTCTTTTACAGCCGGTATTACATCCACGAGGTCCTGCTGGTTTTCTTCACTTTCCTTGCCTTGGGCGCGGGCTGGCGCTACTGGCGCTCAAGGAGAATCGGTTGGGCCGTCCTGACAGGCGCCGCTCTCGGTCTGATGGACGCGACGAAGGAGACGTTTGTCATCACCCTGGCTGCGGCCGCAGTCGGCTTGGCGCTCAGCCAACTCTGGAACCGCAAGCTGGATGCCAGCGGCATCCCCGCAAAGAGGTCGCGGATTCCCATCTGGCACCTCGCCATCGGGCTGGCGGTTTGGCTGGCCGTTGCAATTGTCCTGTTTACCTCGTTTTTCACCAACGCCAGCGGCCCGCTCGATTCTATCCGGACATACAGCCCCTGGATTCATCGGGCCGAGGGTGCCTCGCCCCATATCCATCCCTGGTACTTTTATCTGCAGCTCCTGCTCTTTTTTCATCTTCCAAACGGCCCCGTCTGGAGCGAGGCCTTTATTCTCCTGCTGGCGATTGTCGGAGCTTACGCTGGCTTCGCACACAAGAATCTCGGCCACGCCACTGGCAGCTTCGTGCGCTTCCTGGCATTCTATACCGCCGCCCTGACCTGCGCTTACAGCATGATTAGCTACAAGACCCCTTGGTGCCTGCTCAGTTTCTGGCATGGAGCGATACTCCTGGCGGGCATGGGAGCCGCCGTCATTACCCGGAGCATCCCGAAACTCTGGCCCCGCGCTGCCGTGACGGGATTGGTGCTGGCGGGGGCCGGCCAGCTTGCCTGGCAGGCCTGGCGCGCCGACACCGTCTATGCCGCCGAGCCGCAGAACCCTTACGTCTATGCGCAGACGCTGCCCGACATCCTTCGACTGGTGGAGAAGGTGAAGGAACTTGCCGCTGTTGCCCCAAACGGACACAACATGCTTATCAAGGTTATGGCGCCGGGCAATGATTTTTGGCCCTTGCCCTGGTACTTGCGCGCCTTCCACCAGATCGGCTGGTGGAGCAATGTTCCGCCAGACCCTTATGCGCCGGTGATGATCGTCTCGGCCAAGTTCAATGCGAATCTCGACAAAACGAAAACCCACCTGATGGTTGGCTATTTTCAAATGCGCCCGGACGTCTTCTTCGAGCTCTATGTCGAGCGCGGTTTGTGGACGGCCTATTTGGCCAAGCGCCAGCCACAGAAATGACCCGTCTATGAGGCGAAAAGTCACCGTCGAGACGCTCCAGCAGTTTATGCGCGAATTGGCCGCGGCCGCACGCAGCCCAGGGAAAGTGTACTTCACTGGGGGCGCTACAGCCCTCCTGCTGGGCTTTCGCGACCAGACGATTGACATCGACCTGAAGCTGGATCCAGAGCCGGAAGGGGCGTTTGAGGCTATCGGGAAGCTCAAGAACCGGCTCGACCTCAACGTCGAACTGGCCTCGCCGGATGATTTCATCCCCGCCTCAGCGGAGTGGCGGCAGCACAGTCGGCATATTGCCTCGATTGGCCAATTGGAGTTTTACCATTACGACTTCGCGCTCCAGGCACTGGCCAAAATCGAACGGGGTCACTCCCAGGACCTGAATGATGCCGTCCAA